>CAZHRJ010000005.1:35695-47012 GCA_964534765.1 uncultured bacterium | reverse complement strand
GGTGAATATTTTGATTTCTTCACACGTTCTCACCGTCCGCGGCCCCATTGTATATATGTGTGTATAGAGGGAGGTCGCCCACTGGCTACGGACCCCGGCGGCATATCAAGCAAATCCTCGATCTCATGCATCACCAGATCGACCGCAATCGAATCCCGACACAGATATCCAATCGGACACGACCGGAGAAAACAGGGCCGACAGGGTACCGGGGCCACCACCGGCCGGACGGCATACCCAACCGGTACGGTCCGGGAAGGGTCGGTCGAAAAAAATAGTACCAGAGTCGGGCGGCCCAAAGCGGCTGACAGATGCGCGGGACCGCTGTCACAGGTGATGACGACCCTTGCGTGCCGGATACGGCCGGCCAGGTCGACAAGGCCGAGGTCAGCGCTGATGGCTGGAGAACGCACAGACTCTACTTCACATGCTCGGACGATCTGTTCTAAAAACCCTCGATCGGACGCTGCACCCAACAACCGGACTGGCCAGCCCAGATCCGCCAGACGCCGGATCATCTCGATGTACCGGCCAATCGACCACTGCTTCGCCGGCCCGTAAGCGGCTGCGGGGAAGATCAACACTTCGTCCTCCGGCGGCGCTGGATTTGCGGACGGCTCCGGCAGGAAAATGGCGGGCGGCCAGATGGGAGATGGATTTGAATCGACCAGATCTCGAATCACCGCGATGTAGCGGAGTAGCTGATGGGATCGATCAAGCGTTGACGCGGAAAATGCCGGAGCGGACACGGCTGGATCCCGGTAAACCTTCGAAATCGCGCCAAGACTCCAGAGAATCCGAGACCGGAGCGAATGCGTGAAATCGACCGCCTGCCGAAAGGCGCGGGCGCGCAGGAGCGACGCCGCGCGCAGAAGACCACGGCCGCGATCGTCCAGCGCGATGACTTCGGATATCCTCGGATCGGATCGAAACAGGTCGTCGTAGGGGGGTCGAACGAGCAGATGCATTTGATACATCCCGGCGCGATGGAGGGCTTCCAGGGCGGATGTGGCCATGACGATATCTCCCAGCCAGTTCGGCATTCGGATCAAAAGGGGGTCGGGGGTCAGGAAAGTTTCCTGCGGAACTGATCCGTCAGAAACGCCGTCTGATCCTCTACCGCGGCCGCATCCGGCGATTCGGCCATGATCCGGAGAAGCGGCTCGGTTCCAGAGTATCGGATGACCAATCGGCCGTGCCGACCGAGGGCGATCCTGGCTGATTCGATCGCGGAGACAAGTTCCGGATCATTTTTCCATGGCCGTTTTTCAGCCACACGGAGATTGACCAGCTTTTGCGGGAAGGGATCCGGAATGTCCGCCATCAACGCATCGATCGACTCCCCGTACTTCCCGGCAAACAGTTTCAGGAAAACCAGCGCCGTCACCGCGCCATCTCCCGTTTTTTGAAACTCTTCGCCGCCGGCCAGTCGACGGAATATCATATGCCCGGACTGCTCTCCACCCAAATCCGCGGCCCGGGCCTCCATCAAATCAAAGACCTCCCGGTCACCCACCGGAGCACGCTCAAAGGGCCGACCCATCGAATCCAGCACCGCGGCGACCGCGCCGTTTGACATCACCGTCCCGATGACGGGTCCGGACTGGATGGTATGCATGGCAAAAAGGATCAAAAACGCATCGCCATCGATGGTATGACCGACCGGTCGGCCGGCAGCGATCCCGCGCGACGCCGGGCGAAGGACCCTAATGAGCAGGCGGTCGCCATCGCCGTCAAACGCAAGACCGATCGAAGACGCGTCCAGATGCCGGTCCAGCGATTCGATATGGGTCGATCCACAGCCGGCGTTGATGTTGGTTCCGTCCGGATCGGCGGCGATCCATTCAATCGTGGAACACAGACCCGAAAACAAATCCCTCGCGTGGCTTGACCAAGCGCCGTTTGCGGCGTCAATCACCAGCCGGGTATTTCGTATTAACGGACCGCCGACCGGATCAGCGTCACTGACGCCCCAAGTGCCGGCGTCTCCGACGCCGGCCGGAACGTCCAATTTTTCGCGAATCAGTCTCAAATACCGGCTCACCCGATCCGGATCGCGGACCACACGGGTCACCGAACGGTCCTGCGCGTCCAGCTCCGCCGACATCCAAAACCGCCGCTCCAACGCTTCCTCTTCCGCCACAGATAGTTTCCGCCCGTCAGGCGCGAAAAATTTCAGGCCATTGTCCTCATAGGGATTGTGCGATGCCGAGATGACCACACCAAACGCCGGGGAACATTCCCCTGCCGCTAGAAGCATGGAAACAGCCGGAGTCGGGGCAATGCCTAGATCCACGGGTTCGACACCGACCGATAACAGGCCCGCCGAAACGGCCGACTGAAGCATCTCCCCGGACTGGCGCGTGTCCCGCGCCAGAATCGCGCGACGCGCGCCTCTTTCCAGATAATATCCGGCCGCGGCGCGGCCAAGCTTGAACGCGATGTCGGCTGTCAATTCCGTTCCAACACGGCCCCGGACTCCGTCCGTGCCAAACAGGCGCTTCAACTGCGATCGGTATCTATCGAACGCTGAGAACGTGTGAAAAAATCAAAAAATTCACCACAGAGTTCACGGAGATTGAGCACGGAGAACACCGAGGATATTGTGTAAGTTTGGTTCATCCATGGAACAGCATAATTTTCTCCTCTGTGCCCTCCGTGCCTAATCTCCGTGGCCTCCGTGTTAAAAATTAATTTTTTCACAGTGTCTCGCACGCAGTCTCATCATTGCCCCGGTATGCTCACCCGGACCAGGGCCGGATCGTAGGAGACGGCGTCTACGCGGGCCGGCAGATTTGTCACACGCGGGACCGCCAGATGGAACTGCTTGCCGGGCGGCAATTCCACCATGACACGCATCTGCGTGGGGTCGATCCGGTCTAAAATGGCCTGGGGACCGCGCAGGTGAATGGATACCTGCTCGGGTTTGATCTGAACCGTCTGGCCGGGAATGGGGGATTGAAGCTCGACGCGGACGTTCGGAGTAATTTTTTCAACGATGTTTTCCGCAATTTCGACCAGGACCTCAACCGACGCCGGATTCAGCTTTTGAACCGACTTCATCTCAACACGCAACCGCACCGTTGCGGCAAATGTCGCCTGCCGGCCGGAAATGTCCACGACTTCCGTCGGAACTTCCGTCAGTTGATGCACCAGCGTGTACGGACCGGTTACCATGACCTGCTCCGGCCTGGCACGGGCGGTCACGATGAATCCCAGTGGGGATTCGCCCTGAAGCTTGGGGACCACCCGGACAAGACGGCTTTCGACGCGCTCCAGAAATACCCGCAGGGAAATCGGATCGGTCCGCTCGATCCGGACATCGGGCTGGGGACTCCGGACGTCCTCCAGAGACAGGACAACCCACTTCTCGCCTTCCCGCTTGTCCGCAAGAGATTTCACGACTTTGAAATCACTCGATTCCAACGCGCTGATCGATGCCTTCGGGCCGCTCACGCGGACGGTAATGGCCCGCAATGAATCCTCGGAAACCGCCAGTCCAGGCGCGACGTTGACATACTCCACCGGAACCTCGCCGAACTCGTAGTGGACCTCCGCGGCGCCGACGATGTACATCCAGAGCATCACCGCCAGAATGAGACAGATCACCTTGGCCAACGGATCGGCAACCAGGCCCGCCATCACCTGCCGGGCGATGGACGGGAAATCCCAGATTTTTTTTCGAGTCTCCATGCGCCTATTTCCCGACCAGATACAACGTCAGCATTTCCTTCAGGGTGTCCGGATCGAGGCCGTTGGCCATTTTGCCCTGTTGAACGAGCGAAATGCCGCCGGTCTCCTCCGAGACCACGACGATCACCGCGTCGGTCTCCTCGGACAACCCCAGCGCCGCGCGGTGCCGGGTGCCGTAGACCCGCTTGATGTCCGGATTTTCCGTGAGGGGCAGAATACAGCCGGCGGCGGCGATACGCTTTTCCTGGATGATCAGCGCGCCGTCATGGAGGGCGCCTTTGGACATGAAAATGGTCGACATCATTTCGGATGTCACCGTGGAGTCCAGCCGGACGCCGGTTTCGATGAAGGGTTTCAATCCGGCGCCCTTCTCGATCACGATCAACGCACCGAACCGCCGGGCCGATAGAACATTCGACGCCTTCACGATCTCGTCGATCGTCTCCTCCTCGAACGACTCTTGAAAAAAAGAAAACAGACGGTGCTGGCCGAACCGGGCGAGGGCGCGGCGAAGCTCGGGTTGGAAGAGGATGATGAACGTCAGGACCCAGACCAGCCCGGACGAGGACAGTATCCAGGCGGTGGTGCGGACATTAAATTTTTGGGCAACAAAAGCCAGGATCAACAGCAGCGCAAGGCCTTGAAGCACCTGGACGGCCCGGGTGCCTTTGACGAAACTGTACAGGAGATAAAATAGAACGGCGACGATGACTATGTCGACCAGGTCCCGGCCGGAGAGGTGTTTGAGGACGGCGAGCAGATCGCTCATTTTTCCCTGCCCAATTCGACCTGCCGGCGGTGGCAGTACTGGACGATGTCGTTGCGCTCAGACTCGGATAGGCCCGCGAATTCGACAATCAGAAATCGATCGGGCGGTTTGTCGTCCAGAACGGTCTTGATCCGGGTCAGCATGTTGTAAAAGGATTTGTGAACGTAGGGCAACGTGAACCAGAGCAGCGCGTACCGCTGGTCCTGGACATCAAAATTCGCCGGAAGACGGACTTTGGCTCCGCCGCCGGAAATGTCCTCGATCATCACCGGCGTTAAGTCCTTGTCGGCGAATTTCTCCCGCCCGTAATCCGAGAGTTCCCGGATCAGATGTAGATTCGACTCGATGAACGCGTCCACACGGACGAATTTTCGCAGCAGCTTGCGCTGCACCAGCTTGGGCCGGCTCACCAGCATGATGGGGACGCCGGCGTTGTCTTTTCGAGCGGCGACCGATACAGCGGCCTCGTGCGCCCAGGATTCCATGATATACCGCAACAGCAGCGTGTGGCCGACCCGAATGGGGACATAGAGATTGCCGATTTGCGGGACAGCCAGGAGGAGCGCGGCGTCGTTGAGATTGGCGATCGTGGTTTGATAGATGCCTTTCAGGACTCCGTCCTCTATCTCAAATTCCACCGACTGCTTCGGATAATATTCCGCCCCAACAAACTCAGGCACCGGACACCGCCTTCCACACTGCCAGAAACTGCGCGGTCTCGGCCACGTCATGCACCCGCAGATACTCCACGCCGCGCGCCGCCGCCCAGCCCGCCGCGGCGAGACTCCCCGGCAGGCGCGCGTCGGGGGCTGCGGAACGCTGAGGGTGGGAACGATTCAGAAGCTGCTGAATAAAAGATTTTCGGGAACACCCCAGGAAAATCGGCCGGCCCAGGGTCCGGAGGTGATCGATGCCGTGGAGAAGGTCAAGCGTGTGATCGATGCCCTTGCCAAATCCAATTCCCGGATCGATCGCCACCGACTCCACCGCCCCGCCCGATTTCAAAAAAAGATCGATGCGATCCTCAAAATACCCCATCACCTCCGGCCAGATATCCCCGTAGACCGGCTTTTCCTGCATGGTCTTCGGCGTGCCTTGCATATGCGTGATCACCACCGGGCATCCGGCACTGGCAACGAGGCGGACCATGCCGGGATCGAGACTGAATCCGGAAATGTCGTTCACGCAAACCGCGCCCGCGGCCAGCGCTCGCTCGGCAACAGCCGCTCGGTAGGTGTCCACGCTCAAAAATGGCGGCCGGCCGTGCCTGGACTGATAGGCGGCAAAAAGAGCCGAGATGACCGGAATGACCCGGTTGATTTCTTGCGCCACTGGAATTTCTTCCGATCCGGGACGGGTCGACTGGCCACCGACGTCAACCCAGACGGCGCCTTCGGAAAACATCTCCATCCCGCGATGCACCGCCGATTCAATGCCGGCGTACCGGCCGCCGTCGAAAAATGAATCGGGCGTGACGTTCAAAATACCGACCAGGTTTGGACGGTCCAACAGGCGGGGGAATCCGACAAGGTTAAGTTCGGACGAGGTCATAGACACTGTCTGAGACTCCACAGATTTAGAGTTGGGCAGTCTTCCCGGCTTCTTTTCCCTTGCCGGCCGGCTGCGGCAAAACTTCCACTAGAATGTGACAGACAGCGGGCAACCCGTTGGATTCAGGGGCGCATACCGACGAGGTGACTTTGCCGCCGGTAAATCCGTATCGGGCGCAGATGTGCTGGACCAGCTTTTCCCGCGACGCCTGATCGAGAGACTCGACGCAGATCTGGTATCGGCCCTCGGAGTTGGCGATGAAGGCATGCAGCTCCCGCATGGCCTTGCGAATGGCCACTGTAAAATCGGGTGACAGATGCGACGCAACGCCTCCGGTATCAATGGCGGGCGGCTGGCCCCCCAGGATGCTGAGCCGCAGTTTCCCGTTCTCCCGGAGTGACCGCACCCGGTAGGATGTCGAGTCGGACTCCGCTGACTCGGTTTCGTCCACCTGCTCGCCCGACAGGACCAATTTGAGCTGTTCGGCGTCGAGGACTTCGTATTTGAGCAGCGCGTGAGCCAGCCGGTCGAGGGTCGCCCGGTTGCTCTGAACAACCCCGCGCGCTCGCTCGTAACTTTCCCCGATGATCCGCCGGACCTCGTCGTCTATCCGGCGCGCGGTCTCATCGCTGTATTCGGTGTGCCAGGCAAAATCCCGGCCCAGAAACACGTTCTCGTTTCGCTGGCCAAACGACACGGGTCCCAGCTGATCGCTCATTCCCCACTCGCAGACCATCTTCCGCGCAATGTTCGTCGCTCGCTCCAGATCGTTCGCGGCGCCGATGGACACATCCTTGAGGACCATCTCCTCGGCCAGGCGGCCGCCGAGACAGACGGCAATTTCGGCCAGCCAGTAGGATTTCGGATGCATGTATTTGTCTTCGTCCGGCAGCTGCTGGGTGACGCCGAGCGCGCGGCCGCGCGGGATAATGCTGACTTTGTGAAGTGGGTTTGATCCAGGTACGAAATGGGCAACCACGGCATGGCCGGCCTCGTGGAAGGCCGTCACATTCTTGTCCTGCTCCGACAGCACCAGACTCTTTCTTTCCGGACCCATGAGCACTTTGTCCTTGGCTTCGTCCAGTTCGATCATCGACACGCGCTCCTTGTCCCGGCGCGCCGCCAGAAGAGCGGACTCGTTCACGAGATTGGCCAGTTCCGCGCCGGTAAACCCGGGCGTTCCCTTGGCCACCTGCTGAAGGTCGACATCCTCAGCCATCGGAATTTTTTTCGTGTGAACTTTCAGTATCCCCACTCGGCCCTTGACGTCCGGCAGATCGACGATGATCCGGCGGTCGAACCGGCCCGGCCGGAGGAGGGCCGCATCCAGAACGTCGGGCCGGTTGGTGGCGGCGATGATGATCACGCCCTCCTTGGTCTCGAATCCGTCCATCTCGACCAGAAGCGCATTCAACGTCTGCTCACGCTCGTCGTGGCCGCCGCCCAACCCGGCACCGCGGTGCCGGCCGACCGCGTCGATCTCGTCGATGAAGATGATGCAGGGCGCGCTCTTCTTGCCCTGCTCAAATAAATCCCGCACCCGCGAGGCGCCGACGCCGACAAACATCTCGACAAAATCCGATCCGGAAATCGAAAAAAACGGCACCGCGGCCTCGCCCGCCACCGCGCGCGCCAGCAGGGTCTTGCCGGTCCCCGGCGGACCGACGAGGAGAACGCCCTTTGGGATTTTACCGCCGAGCTTGGTGAATTTTTTGGGGTCTTTAAGGAATTCGATGACCTCCTGGAGTTCCGTTTTCGATTCCTCGCATCCCGCCACGTCCTCGAACGTGATCTTCGAGTCCTTCTCCATGAACATCTTCGCGCGCGACTTGCCGAACGACAGCGCCGATTTGCCCGGACCCTGCATCTGTCGGTACATGACGAACCAGAAGAGAAACACCAGAAGGGCGACGGGGATGATGGAAAGCACCAGGTCCCGCCAGAGCCGGTCCTCCGGTTTTTTCCCGCCAAACGACACGCCTGACTTGTTGAGAAAATCAACAAGCGTGTCGTCCGGAACCGGAGGGAGCCAGGCGTAGACGTCGGTCTGGCCGTCACTGCGGACGCCGCGGATCTTCCCGTCCTGCGAAATGAGGACTTCCTTGAATTTCCCGGCGGTCACCATCTGCCGGAAATCGCTGTATTTCACTTCCTCCGGAAAACTCGGCGCGTTGGCCTTCATCGACGTCCAGACCACTACCAACGATAGAAACAGAATGATCCAGAGAAATCCGAACTTGAACCCCTGGGACATGTATCCTCCTAAATCAACTTCCCGGCTTCCTGGAGTGGCTTCATCGCTTCGGGTTTGACCGAAAAAATGTACGGTATCCCGCGGAAATATTCAAGGTAATCCAGACCGTACCCAACGAGAAACTCGTCCGGAGCCGTCAGGCCATAATAATCGGGCACGACGGAAATCTTCCGGTGCGATGGCTTGTCCAGCAGCGCGCAAATTTTGACCGACCGCGGATGCCGGGCCTCGAGCGTTTTCTTGAGCTGGCTGTAGGTCAGACCCGTATCCATAATATCCTCAACAATCAACACATGCCGGCCTTCCACGTTTTGCCGCAGGTCGGTTTCGATCCGGACAACTCCCGATGAGGCCGACCCGACGCCGTAACTGGAAACGGCCATGAAATCGATCGCATGCGGAATCTGAATTCGGCGCGAGAGATCGGACAGAAAAACATATGCCCCCCGCAGAATGCCGACCAGGAGCAGATCCTGATCCCGATAATCGCGGGTGAGGCTCTCGCCGAGCGCGGTCACTGCCCGCACAATCGCCGGCTCGTCGAAAATCACCCGATCCTGGATATCCGTCAACCGTAATGTCATCAACTTGAAAAACCTCAACCGCATCCTACGAGATACCTCCGAGAGTGTCAACCAAGGGCTTCACAAGTCCCCCCGCGATAAGTAACGTGGGCGGCTTATGGCGGTCGGCATTGGAGTGATCGGATATGGTTACTGGGGACCCAACTTGGTCCGGAATTTTGTCGAAGCCAGAGGCGCGCGGGTGGTCGGGGTCAGCGACCTTCGGCCGGACCGGCTGGACCTGGTAAGAAGCAGGTTTCCGGGAGTCGAGACGACCACGCGCCATCAGGACATCCTGGCCAATCCCAACATCGACGCGGTCGCCATCGCCACCGCCGTTTCCTCGCACTGCGACCTCGCGATGGAAGCGCTCAAGGCCGGTAAGCACGTGTTCGTCGAAAAGCCGATGGCGGCGACGACCGACCAGTGCAAACGGATGATCGACGAGGCCGGCCGGCGAAAACGGACCCTGGCGGTCGACCACACCTTCGTCTATACCGGCCCGGTGCGGTATATCCGGGATCTGGTCAAAGACGGAAAACTTGGAGAGGAAATTTACTATTACGATTCGGTGCGGATCAACCTCGGGCTTTTCCAGCACGACGTCAATGTCATCTGGGATCTCGCGGTGCATGACGTGTCCATCATGGATTACATCCTCCCGCACCGGCCGGTTGCGGTGTCGGCCACCGGGATGAGCCACGTTCCGGGCCAGCCGGAAAACGTGGCCTACCTCACGCTTTTTTTCCAGAATAACCTCATCGCCCATTTCCATGTCAACTGGCTGTCTCCCGTCAAAATCCGGCACACAATCGTCGGCGGAAATAAAAAAATGCTCGTCTATGACGATCTCGAACCGAGCGAGAAAATAAAAATTTACGACAAGGGCGTCGTGGTCAACACGGACGAAAACCGGACCAAACTCCTCTTCGGATACCGCGCGGGCGACATGTGGGCGCCGCAGATTGATCTCACGGAGGCGCTCCGGACCGAAGTCGCGCATTTTCTGGAGTGCGTCGAAAAAAATCAAAAACCGATCACGGACGGCGAGGCCGGAATGCAGGTCGTCTCCGTGCTCGAACGGGCAACCTAGTCTCTGGCCCAGCGCGGTAAACTCGTCGCTCTCTCCGTATGAGACTTCCCCCACGACGCGTTCTGGTCACCGGCGGCGCCGGATTCATCGGCTCGGAACTCGTCCGGCAGCTTGTCAATTCCCGGTGCCGGGTGATTGTCGTCGATAACCTCGTCAACGGCAAACGCGAAAATCTCGCGGGCCTGCCGGAGCATCAGTGCCGGCTCGTGGAAGCCGATATCCGGGACCGCCACAAACTGGCGGGCCTTCTCTGCGGCGTCGACCGCGTCTTTCACCTCGCCTGCCTCGGCGTCCGGCACTCCATCCACTCTCCGGTCGAAAATCATGAGGTCAACGCCACCGCCACGCTCAACCTCCTGCGGCTCGCCCGGGAGGCCAGGGTCAAACGGTTCGTGTGCGTCTCCAGTTCCGAAGTCTACGGCACGGCGCGATGGGCGCCGATGACAGAAGATTGCCCGCCCTTTCCCATGACCGTCTACGGCGCGTCGAAACTCGCGGGCGAGTGCTATGCCCGCGCGTTTTACGAAACGTACCGGTTTCCCACCGTCGTCGTCCGGCCGTTCAACACGTACGGGCCGAGATGCCATCACGAGGGCGACAGCGGGGAAGTCATACCAAAATTTCTGTTGCGGTGTCTGGCCGGAAAACCCATGGTCATTTTCGGGGATGGCAGACAAACTCGCGATTTTACACACGTCAGCGACTCCGCACGCGGAATTCTCCTCGCCGGCTCGGCCCCGAAGGCCGTGGGGCAGACGATCAATCTCGGCAGCGGACGGGAAATCCGAATTGCCGATCTGGCCCGGACCGTCGCGGCGGTCGCGGGAAATCCCAAAGCGAAAATTGTGCGAGACGCCCCGCGGCCGGGCGATGTCCGCCGGCTCTGGGCCGATCCAAAAAAAGCGCGGCGAATCCTGGGATATCGCGCGATCGTGTCGATCCGCGAGGGTCTCCGGCAGCTTAAGGAATGGTATGACCGTCAGGGGAAAACACCCGAGGAATTGCTCAAAGATGAAATCGTCCGGAACTGGGAAAGCCACTAGTCCAAGGAGGCGGCAGCAGAAAGTGCCCGCGCCGTTTATTCCGGTCGCCAAACCATGGATGGACGAACGGGAGGCCGAGGCCGCCCGCCGGCCGATCCTGGCCGGATGGGTCACTCAGGGGCCGGAAGTGGCGGCCTTTGAAAAAGAATTCGCCAATTGCGTCGAGGCGCCGCACGCCTGCGCCGTATCCAACTGCACCACCGCCCTCCACCTCGCCCTCCTTGCGGTTGGCGTTCGGCCGGGGGACGAGGTCATCACGCCGAGCCACTCCTTCATCGCGACGGCCAACAGCATACGATATTGCGGCGCGGCGCCGGTGTTTATAGACATCGAAGCCGATACGTTCAATAT
>CAZHRJ010000005.1:0-35685 GCA_964534765.1 uncultured bacterium | reverse complement strand
GAGCGCGGCGAGCCGGCGATCACGAAAAAAACACGCGCCATCCTCGCTGTTCATCAAATGGGCATGCCCTGCGACCTCCGCGCTGTCCTCGACATCGCCCGCAAACGCCGCCTCCCGGTCGTCGAGGACGCGGCTTGCGCGATTGGAAGCGAGATGGAATGGGATGGAAAGTGGGAAAAGATAGGCCGGCCGCGCGCGGACATCGCGTGTTTTTCGTTCCATCCCCGAAAAGTCATCACCACCGGCGATGGCGGGATGCTCACCACTGCGAACGCCCAATGGGATGCGGAGTTCCGACTCTGGCGCCAGCAGGGTATGAGCGTGCCCGATCTGGCGCGGCATGGATCGAAGGAAGTCATTTTTGAATCGTATCCTGTGATGGGGTACAACTACCGCATGACCGACATCCAGGCGGCGGTGGGACGGGAACAGCTGAAACGATTGCCCGGTCTCATCAGACAGCGCCGGCATCTGGCGGATCTCTATCTGAAAAAACTCGGCCACGTCCGGGGTCTCCGGCCCGCGGTCGAGCCCCGGTGGGCGCGGACGAACTGGCAGGGATTCTGCGTCTACCTGCCAAAAGGCTGCGATCAGAAAAAAGTGATGCAGCACATGCTGGACCGCGGCGTGGCGGCGCGGCGCGGGGTCATGTGCACGCACCGGGAAAAACCGTACGAGCCATTTCCGCCGCGCGCGCCGATGACAAAATCGGAATACGCCCAGGATCACGCTGTCATTCTCCCGATGTACCATCAGATGTCTGACTCCGACATCGATCGGGTCGTTGAATCTCTCAAAGAGGCTTGCGCAATCCGATGACCGCGATGGAAAACCAGCCGAAGGACCAGCCGAAGGACCGGCCGATGGTCACCATGGTTACGGCGGCCTACAATGAATCCGAGAGTCTGCCGGCGATGTACACGGCGCTCAAGACCGAGCTGGAGAAAATCGGCGTGGACTGGGAGTGGTTGGTCGTGGACGATCATTCCACCGACCGGACATTTGACATTCTATCCGACCTGGCCGCGCGGGACCGGCGGGTCCGGTCGATCCGCTTCTCCCGGAATTTCGGGTCACACGCCGCGATCACCTGCGGATTTCACCACGCACGCGGGGATTGCGCGATCGTCATGGACGCGGATCTACAAGATCCGCCGGAAAAGATTTCGCAGCTCCTGGATCAATGGCGCGGCGGAGCGCCTGGCGGAGCGCAGGTGGTGTGGGCGGAGCGGGAAGAAGCCGAACGGGGAGGGATTTTGGATGAGTGGTTCGCGCGCCTCTACTACTCCCTGATGCGCCGCACGGAAGCCCTGCGGAACATTCCCGCGGCCTGCTTTTTTCTCGTCTCCCGGCCGGTACTGGACGCGTTCAAGGAATTTCACGAAAGTCACGCCAGTCTTCATGGGCTGATCACCTGGATGGGATTTTCCCAGGCGGTAATCACCTACCGCCGGCAGGCGCGTAAGGCAGGGCAGTCACGATGGAGTCTCGGGCGGAAAATCAAGCTCGTGATGGATACCGTTACGTCCTTTACGTATTTCCCGATCCGCGCGATGTCCTACGTCGGATTTCTGACGGCACTCGGCGGGTTCGCATATGCCGGAGTAGTTATTTGCAACGCCATTCGCGGTCTTCCGCCGCAGGGCTGGGCGTCGACCATGGTGGTTATCCTGATCCTGGGCGGCATCCAGATGATCATGCTCGGCGTGCTCGGCGAATATCTCTGGCGCGCCCTGGATGAATCCCGCCGGCGGCCGCGGTACATCATCGAATCCGTTCTTGGAAAAAAATAGTTCGCGGCCGGGCTGGCACCGGTATTTGAACGCGCTCATCGCGGCCGAAATTTCCGACCTCACACGGTACTACGATCAGGTCATCCAGTACCGGCCGCTTCCGCACGACTCGGGTTTCCTCTTGAGTCTCGTCCAATGTGCCCGAAAATCCAGCGTCGATGGCTGCCGGGCGTTCCCGGACCTGTCGGGCGAGCACGCTTGCCGGTCGGCGGTGCTCCTGAATGGGACGCTCAATCACGACACGGACATTCAGGAGTGTCTATCGGAAGTCAAACCCAAATTGGCCCGGACCGCACGGCTCATCGTGGTGGCCTATAATCCCTACTGGAGCTGGCTTTACCGGCTGGCAAGCGTTGTGGGTCTCCGGCAGGGGGAACCCCCGACGACGTTTCTGACGCATACTGACTTTATCAATCTCGCCCGGCTTTCTGGATACGAACTGGTCCGGACACGGCCGGTGGCGTATGTGCCGCTGAAGCTGCTGGGGTTGGGGACGGTGCTGAACCGGATATTGCCGGCGATGCCGTTTATCAGAAAATTTGGATTCGCCAGTTTGATGATTCTCCGGCCCATCATCGCGCCGCACGTTCGGCCGAGGCTCACTGTCCTCATACCGGCGAGGAACGAGCGAGGAAACATCGAGGAGGCGTTGAAGCGGATGCCCGATTTCGGGACGGACCTGGAGATCATTTATGTCGAAGGGCACTCGACGGACGGCACCTGGGATGAAATCCAGAGGGTCGCGCGGGTCTACGGGGATCGATTCAAAATCAAGATTTTTCAGCAGGAGGGAAAGGGCAAAGCCGACGCGGTTCATCTGGGTCTGACAAAGGCCGGGGGGGATGTGCTGGTGATTCTGGACGCGGATCTGACGATGCCGCCGGAACTCCTAGGGAGGTTTTATGAAGCCTACTGCGGGGGGTTGGCCGATTTTGTGAACGGGACGAGGCTGGTCTATCCGATGGAGGGGGAGGCGATGCGGTTTTTGAACCGGCTGGGAAACATTTTTTTCGCGAAAGCCTTAAGCTGGGTGCTGGACGCGCGGTTGGGGGATTCGCTGTGCGGGACGAAGTTGTTCGCGCGGCACGACTATGACCGGATGACCGCATGGCGAAAAGATTTCGACTCAGAATTCGACCCCTTTGGCGATTTTGAGATTCTCTTTCCCGCCGCGGTGATGGCGCTGGGAATTGTGGATGTGCCGATTCGATACCGTGCGAGAACCTACGGGACGACCAACATCAGCCGGTTCCGGCACGGCTGGATGCTCTTCAAGATGACCCTCATCGGGTTTTTTCGAATTCGGTTGGGCAAACCCGTCTGATTGAACCGGAAATTTCTCTGGGGCGCGGCTCTGATTGTGTCCTCGTCCGTCATCGGCTGGGCCGCGCTGTTTCTGGGCGGCGCCCTGGCGCCGTTTTACGGCGCGCGATGTCTCAAAATCGGCGGCTGGGTATACGCCGCGAGCTGGATCCCATTCGGTATCGGATTCCTTTTGGCGGGCAAAGAGGGCCTCACGTACTGGCGGAATAAGCTCCGGCCCTGAGTTTTTCCAGGGCGCTCAAGAGCTGTATCCATCCCTCCATTTCAGGAAGCGGGCGGGTACGCCCGTGACGATCGCGTAGGGCTGAACGTTCCGCGTAACCACCGCGCCCGCGCCCACGATGCTGCCTTTGCCGATGGTGACGCCCGGCAGGATCACGGCGTTGACGCCGATGTCCGATTCCGCGCCGATCCGAACCGGTTTGATGATGAGATCGGTCTGAATGATCGGCCGCCCGATCGGCACGCCGCTGTGCATGGATCCAAGGACCTTGCCGCCCGGTCCCCAGCCAACCCGGTCTTCAATGATGAGCTGACGGGCGTCAAAAAAACTCTGCGGACCGATCCAGACCGATCGGCCGATCCGGCAGACGCCGTCGAATCGTCCCTGAATGTAGCTTTGCGCGCCGATGAATACGCCGTCGCCGATCTCAAACGTCTCGATGTGCTTGAACGCAACCCCGGGGCCGATGGTGATCCCATGCCCGAATTTTTTCGCCAGCGCCCGCCAGACCGTGCGGCGCATCTTCTGGTGGTAGTCGGTGTCACCGGAGACGTGGAGGGCATAGATCTCCAGGAGTCCGTTCCGGTCGTAGCGGGATTTAAGCTGGCGCGAGAGCTCGATCTCCCTCGCCGGATCGCGCGCGATCTTTTTCAGGCCGTGGACTGCCTTCACCCGTCGTTCTGCCATTGCCCGGCAGTGTACGGACTCATCGGCGGATTTTCAAGATGACCGGCCGCAGAACCGGCTGATCCGGTGAAAATATTTTCTTTTCCCCCGGATTCTTGGTAGTTTGATAGGACTACCGTGTGGAATCCGGTTGAAGGAGAGCGGATGGTAACGGCGCAGACCAGCATTGGGCAGAAAATCTATTTCAAGGCGTTTCTGATCCGGAACGTGGAGGAAAAGTTCCTTACCCTGTTTGGCAAGGGGTTGCTCCGGGGGACCGTCCACACCTGTGTCGGCGAGGAGGTCGGACAGGTCGCCATCATCGACGCGTTGAATACCGAAACCGACATCCTCTTCTCCAATCACCGCGGGCACGGCCACTTCCTGGCATACGGCGGACCCGTCAAAGGGCTCATGGCCGAAGTCATGGGCCGCTCAAGCGGCGTGTGCGGCGGGATCGGCGGCACCCAGCACCTCCACTTCCGAAACTTCTACTCCAACGGCATCCAGGGCGGAATCGGCCCCAACGCCGTCGGCGCGGCGCTCGCGGAAAAAATCAAGGGATCTGACGCCGTGACCACCGTTTTCCTCGGCGACGGTACCATGGGCCAGGGCGCCACCTATGAGGCGCTCAATACCGCCGGACTCTGGAACCTGCGGCTGCTCTTTGTCCTCGAAGACAACGGCATCTCCCAGACCACACCCAAATCTCTCGCGCATGCGGGCGACTTGGGCACCCGCGCCCGGAGTTTCGGGATCCGCTCCGAATCGATGGAGGCGGGCCGCGTATTGGAATTACATGCACTGGCTAAACAACTCGTGGCCGATATCCGGACCCAGTCCCGGCCGGCGTTTTTGCACGTGACCACCTACCGGCTGCGCGCGCACAGCAAGGGGGATGACACCCGCAGCGAAACGGACCTGGAGGATCTGCGCAGGAAGGATCCCCTCCCGATTCTGCGCGCTTCCGTGGTTTCCGAAATCGGCGAGGAATCCTGCACAAAACAGGAGGCCGGAATACTGAAACGGATCGAAGATACCACCGATACCTGCCTCAAAGACCCGCAAACCTCTTACGACGACTTCATCTCCTCCTGGACCCGATGTTAAACTCCTACGTTGTCGATATCCGCAAAACGCTTCACGCCATCATGGAGGAGGACGAGCGCGTCGTCGTCCTCGGCGAGGATATTCTTGACGCCGGTGGCGGCGGCGCGTTTAAGGCCACCGTCGGACTCAGCACGAAATTTCCCGGCCGCGTCATAACCACGCCGGTCTGCGAGTATTCAATCGTCGGCGTCAGTGTCGGATTGGCGCTGCGCCGCATGCGGCCCATCGCTGAAATCATGTTCGGGGATTTTATGTCCATCGGGTTCGACCAGGTCATCAACCATGCCTGTAAATATTCCGGTATGTACAACCGCCAAGTCACCGTGCCGCTCGTCATCCGCACACCCATGGGCGGCGGACGCGGGTACGGCCCGACCCACAGCCAGTCCATCGAAAAACATTTCCTCGGAATACCGGACCTTGACGTCGTCGCGCCATCCCACGCACACTCGGTGGGAAAACTGCTCCGCCGAAGCGTCGAACGGGAAAATCCGGTGTTGTTCGTCGAAAATAAACTGCTCTACCCGGCGGCTCTCTTTGACGGATCCGAGACTATCCGAGTTGCTCGATCCGCCGGAACGCTGGGCTACGAATCGGTGCGGCTGATGAACTACCGGCCGGGTGAAAGGCCCGATGTCTGCATTCTGACCTACGGCGGCGTCAGCCGGCTGATGATTCCGGTTCTGGAAAAACTCGCCGCGGAGGAAATTCGCGTCCTCTGCTGTCTGCCGGGCCTCCTTTCACCCGCGCCAATGGCGGACATCCAGGACGCGGTCGAAGAGGCGCGGCGGGTCCTGATCGTGGAGGAGGGAACCTCCTGTTTTGGCTGGTCCGCCGAAATCGCAAGCCGCCTCTACGCGTCAGCCGCCGCGCGATTGGCGGCGCCGATCGCGACGCTGTCGGCCGAGCCAACGGTCATACCGGCGGCAAGCGAATTGGAGGACAAGGTGCTGCCGTCGGCGGCGAAAATCGAAAACGAGGTGATGAAACTACTCAGCCATGACTGACTCCAAACTCATCGAAATCGTCATTCCCCAACTGGGCGTCAACGACACCCAAGCACAGATCGTCGACTGGATTCGCCCTGACAACCAGCCGGTCGAGAAAGCTGAGATCGTCTGCTCGATCGAAACCACCAAGGCCGTTGCGGACATCGAAGCCCCCGGAAGCGGCTATCTGGTGATCTTTTCCGCAGCCGGACAGACCGTCGATGTGGGATCCATCATCGGCGTGATCGCACCGGCTCAGGTTTCAGCGATGGAAAAGGACAGACTCCGGCAGGATATCCTGTCCCGCCGGGCCGCGGCAAAAATCGAATCGGCCAAATGGACGCAGAAAGCAAAACTCCTCGCGGATAAATCCGGACTCGCCATCGATAAAATTCCGGCTTCGGGAGATAAAATTACCGAAGCGGACGTCCTGGCGTATATAAAAAGCGCGCGAATCGAGCGGCTGGCGCCGTCCCGGGCGGACACCGTCCATGATCACTACTCCAAATGCGGACCCGAGCGCGTGCTCATCATCGGCGGCGGAGACGGTGCGGTGCAGCTCCTGGACATGATCGCGAAGGTGAGTCACCAGGTCGCGGCGGCGATCATGGACGACGCGGCTCAGCTGCAGGGGAAAAAGGTTATGGGCGTTCCGGTGGTGGGCAAGATATCGGCGAAGCATGCCAGGCAACTGCTCGATGCCGGCGAAATCACCGGCGCCGTTATTTCCATCAGCACATCGATCCCGGTCCGTAAGCGGTTTTACGAGGATTTCTCCGCCGCCGGCGTCCCCTTCCATAACGTCGTCCACCCGTCGGCCGCGATCGGCCAGTTCGCCAATCTCGGCGTCGGAAACGTCATCCTGGCATTCTGCCAAATCGGCCCATGCGCTCAGCTCGGCAACAATAATTTCTTAAGCGCCTACTGCAGTATCGAGCACCACTCCCGGCTCGGCAGCCACTGCAGTTTTGGGCCGGCGGTGATTACGTCGAGCAGCGTGTTTGTCGGCGACGATGTGCGGTTCGGCACGGGAATTTACATCGAACCATTCGTCAAGGTCGGATCGCGATGCGTCATCGCCTCCGGCTGCATCCTCCGGGCCGATATCCCGGACGATTCGACTTTGAAACTCCACCATAATTTCAGTTTTCGAAAAAAATCTTAGCCGCCGGCTACAACTGCGCCTCGGGTGAGACGCTGATCCGCTCGCCGGCGGTAACATGGATGGCGATGATTCGCCCCTCGAACGACACTTCCCCCAGCTTGATCCGGTTGCCCGGTTTTAACTCGGCGGCACAGGATATCTCCGATTTCCGGCCCGCATCCATTCCGCGGCCGAACACGGTGAAGGTTCCGTCGAGCAACGCCGCGCCGGCGGCGGTGATGGACAGGGAGCATCGGATGGCGACGCGAATCCGGTCATCCACCGGCAAGACGAGCTTGATCACGGCACCGTCACGGGCCAGAATCCGTATCGGATGTTCGGAGGCGACTCCAATCGACAGCGGCACGTAATCCTCCCGGCCGGCGACGAACTCGTCCGGCGGGAATGACTTCTCGGGAAGACCCACCTGAATCTGATCGCCGGACAGGGTCAGCCAGTCAATATCGCCGCTGTAGGCAACCCTCATGTTGCTCAGCAGCCTGCGGTCCGTGGAATTCATCGAAATGGCGGTGACGGGAACCGCGGCCATGCGGCGATCCAACTCTTTTAGATGCGATCGCTCCTGTATCCAGAGCGCGAAAAAAATAGACGCGGCGGCGGCCATCGCGCCGGCAAGGACGTGCGCCGAAAACACGGATTGAACCTGCTCGACCCAGCGGCTCCAGATCGACGTTTCGGACCGGTCATACCCGATGCGGCCCAGCAATTTCCCGATCACCCGCTCACGCCGATCGACAGACAATGTCGGATCCAATCCGATGGATTTTGAAATAATCTCATACCGGACCAGGCCTCGACGGCAGGTCTCGCACCCCGCCAGATGCCGCTCAACCTCTTCCCGGTCCACACCGGCCAGTTCCCGGTCGGCGTATTTGGACAAGAGCGTCCCCCAGTGATCGCCGCAGGCGCCCGAACGGTTATTTTCCATGGATTTCCTCCCGATAGTCGTCCAGCCAGCGGCAGAGTTTTCTGCGCGCTTCATATATCCGCCACGCAATCGTTCCTTCCGATTCGCCCATCACCAAAGCCGCTTCCGAATACGATTGTCCGTCAATCCAAACCAGCACCGCAACGGTTTTTTCCTCCGCCGGCAGACGGCCAATCGCCATCCGGATGGCCTCCCTCATCTCGCCGCGGGCGGCCCATTGATCGGGCGGGTCGAATGCCGACGCAAGAATTGATCCGGCATGATCAGCGGAAGATCCTTCGGCGATGGCCGCTTCGTCCGACGCCTGTGGACCCCTGTTTCGGCTCCGCAGAAAATCCTTGCATTGATTGATCAGTATCCGCGTCACCCAGGTCCGAAAAGACGAGTCTCCGCGAAAACGGCCAATCGACAGGAATGCCTTGAAACACGCCTCCTGAACCATATCCTCCGCGTCGGAATCCGAACGGGTGAATCCGAGAGCCACCCGGTACAGCCGGTCAATGGAATCGCGAACCAGCACCTCGTATGCCGACGTATCCCCGGATTGGGCCTTCTTGATCATTTCGCCTTCCTCTTCCCGGCTCACATTCATTGGACGGGTTCCCCATTCTCTTTCTTGGTCATTTATTTGCTCGTCAGGACCCGCAGGGCACGGGACGTCCCAACGTACAGCACCGTTCCGGTCGAATGCAGCGCCAGCGCCCGGCCCGTCAGGGCGCCGCCGGAGGGAATCCATTTGTCTTCAGCAGAGTGGTACAGGGTCACGCCGCCTTCATCTGCCAGATCGGCGGTTGCGGCAAACAGATTTCCCTGATGAACGGCGAAGGCCGTCACGCTGTTGGATGGCAGTCCATCTTCCACAAAATAGACGCGCGACCCGATGGATGTCCCGGCGCCGGATGGATCCAGCGGCATCCGGCCGATACCGCCGTTTTGATGATCGGCGCCGATCGACCCGCCCTTGCCGACCGAATAACATCCGATCCAGAGCTGCCCGTTCCAGACGGCCAGCGCGCTGATCCGGTTATAGAGATCCGGAATCCGGGACGCGCCTTTGTCCGGATGGCGATGACGGATTGTCTCAAATTCAGGATTGATCGAGTCTCTCTCAAAGGATTTGATTCCGACCATGTATTCGGCCGCATACATTCGATTTCTGAACCGGGTGATCGCGGTAATGGGTCCGGCCGGCGGCCCTTTCGACGGATCCTTCTTGCGCCTTCCGGAAGAATAAATATGAACGCTTTGATCCCGCAGATCGATCCAACCGAGACCTCCTCGGCTGACATCGCCAAACCCAAGCCACAGCCGGTCGTCGTCGGGATAAAGACTGATCACATGCGGCATCGGCATCCCTTCCGGCTCACGAAACAAAGTCCATCGGCCGGATATCAAATCATACGCGGCCACGCCGTGGCCGTATGTGGCTACCCACAGCCGGCCACGGTGGACGGCCAAAGCCGTCACGGAAATGTCCTCCGGCAGGCCTGCGATGGGGATGCGGCGATAGGGGCCTCCATTTTCCTCCATGTACACCCCGCCGCCGGGCCGGTTACCAGGCTCCTGGGAATGGTTCAGAAAAAATGGAATGCCGTAGGGCGCGGTGGGAAAAATCCCCGCCCAAACCTTCCCCGGAACGGATACAACTCCCGTCACCGGTTGACCAGGCGGACCGGCTGGAAGCTTGCCCGCCTCCAAATCCATGAATGGAAATCGATTCGCCGGGACCGCCGAGCCCAACTTTTTTTGAAGACGACGAATATTTTCCTTCAGATCCGGCTCGGACAAATCCCGGCGCGACGCCTCCAGATACAACGCCAGGGCCCGGACAGGGTTTCCTCGGGACTCATGGAGTTTGCCCAACTGGTACCGGATGCGCGCCGCGGGCCGGTCGGTGTGAATTCGAACGGGGATATGCATCGAGAGATCGTCCTCAGGGTAACGGATGAAATCCTCCCCGGCGCGGAGCGCTTCCTCCGATTTCCCGGTTTGAACTTGGGATTCCATCCATCCGGAGACCGATCGAGCGCCGAAAACCCAAAGACCCTGCCGGTTGACCACCCCGCTGTCAGGCCAGGATTCCTTAAAAAATTCCAGGGAACGGCCGAACGCGGCTGCGGCATCCGTCCACCGGCGCTGATTCAAATGCGCCTGCCCGATCTTGTTCCAGATAACCAGCCGCTGTTCCGGCCTGGCATCGGATTCATGGGACCGGATCGCGGCCAGCAACGATTGGATTTCAACCCCCGGGAGGCGCTCCTGATCCAGTACCGTTTCAAAATAATATCCGTATCCGAACAAATTCTTTCCCTTGTCCGCCTGCCACTGCTGGTCGGCCATCCGAAGCGCCTCAAGACCCCGTTCAAAGGCGATCGATGGATTCTTAAGCCGGTGGATGGCGATCCGGAGAGAATTCAACACCGCCCTTCCCTGTTTGATCCGATCCGTCTCGATTTCCTTCAGCGACTGCACAGCCCGGTCTGCCTCGCGAACATGGCGGCTCCGGGGATCGTTGATGTAAGGCTGAGGCACCCGGGTCAGTTCGGCCAGAACCCGGCGGCGGAGTCGAGGGGATAGATCAGCCCGATGAGACAATTCCGTCAGCAGATCGTGCGCGCGATTGAACTCGGCGATCAAATCTTCCTTGAGGCAAATCGCCAGGAGCAGCCGCGATTCTGCGCCCTTCGGATTCAAATAGACCGCGTTCGTCGCCTCGGCAATCGCCGCCATCAACACCTCTTTCCGGCCGCGCGCGCGGTAAAAAAGAGCGGATGCGCGGGGGAGATAATCGTACGATCGATCCCGAATGTCCCGAACCACCAGCGACAGACCGGCTTCTTGCGCGTACAGGAGCGACGCCTGCAGATGCCTTTCGGCTTCAAACACGGTCGAAGCGTCGGTGGCGGCAGATTGGCGAATCAGATTTTGAATGGACTGGACTATCTCGTCCGCCGACTGCGCAAGTTGATCAGCGCGGATCTGGCGGCGCAGAATGGCCCAGGTCCGGCGACGGTCGACCTCCGTCAGGCGCATGTCCAGCTGAAAGGTCAGGTCGCTCGATCGCAGTATTCCGCTTCCGGTCGACAGCCTCCCCTGCACCAGAAAAATGCTGCCCTCACCGCCCGGGGACCTGCCATTGCCAAACACCTCCTGCATCCGCATCTCGTCCAGCAGCCGGTCGGTTCGCCAGCGTTCGAGAAGCCGGGCAGAAGGATCTTTCGCATAAGACTCCTCAATCCTGTCACGGATCTGGCGGGCGATATCATCCAGGAGAGGGTATCGCGTCGCGTTTTCGAACTGCCCGATCGCGACGGTCTTTTCTCCGGAGGGAATGGGTCTGGCAAGCAGGCTGAGTACGGATCGGCTGATCATTTCCAATTGTCTCCGCCCGGAAAGGCTGGTGGTCTCCTCGATCAGCGTTGCAACGATATCGGCGGATGGATAGGCCACCGCGCGGAATCGCAAGATCCAACCGCCGCGGGCGCTCGGCGGGTCCGCCGACGTGAAGAGGTAAAGATCGCATCCGGCCAGAGCGCCCGAGGGCGACGGCGGATCGCCGAGCGCCGACCGGAGGATCCACTCATCCACAATCTCGCCGGACTGATCCCGCTCCACCAGGACAAATCGGGTGTCGATCGAAATTTCGGCTCGCATCAGGTCTGTCAGTTTCGTCAATTCCGGCCGAGTGTCGGCCGCGCGGCGGACCGGGTCCCATGCGTCCAAGACGGCGATCCTCAAAGGCGTCGCGACGGCGGACCCGGCCAAAACGTGACAGACCATCAAAATTCCTAAAATCCTTGATCGCATGGATCGTCTCCTGTAGCTCCGCAACTTGTCTCATCTACTTTTGCTCGTTACAAGTCAGACGGGCACTGACCCCCTCCTTGGTATGGACGGCGGTCAAGGCCTATTCCTTGGCTCACTCTGGAAGTCTGTGCTAGACTTCGGCCCATGGTAAACAGGCCGACGGGTTGGAAAAAGACGTCGCTAAGGTACTTTCCGTGACGGCCGATCCGGCGCGTGTGGAACTGGACGACCCGGCGCGGATCAACGAAATCCGCTCGATCATTTGCGGTAAGGTGTTTCTCCGAAAATACTACGAGGAACTGTACCGGAAATTTGCCGCCTGCCTCCGGCGTTGTCCGGGGGAGGGTTTGGCGATCGAGCTGGGATCCGGAGGCGGGTTTCTCAAGGAAGTCATTCCGGATGTCGTCACGTCGGATTTTCTTCCGTATCCGGGAGTCGACCGGCCGGAGGTGGACGCGACGCGGATGCCGTTTGGCGCGGAGAGTCTCCGGGCGATTCTGATGCTCAATGTATTCCATCACATCCCGGACGTCGGCGCGTTTCTGGGCGAAGCCGAACGATGCCTGGTTCCGGGCGGGCGCCTCTTCATGATCGATCAGCATTCCGGATGGCTGGGACGGTTCGTCTACCGCTACGCACATCACGAACCGTTCGATCCCGACGCTAAAGACTGGCGCTTCGCGACGACCGGGCCGCTCTCCGGGGCAAACGGCGCGCTGGCGTGGATCGTCTTTCAGCGGGATCTGGAAAAATTTGAAAAACGGTACCCACGTTTGAAGTTGGAATCCTATCGGCCGCATAGCCCGCTCCGGTACTGGCTGGCCGGCGGACTGAAAAAATGGACTCTGACGCCGGGTGGATTATTTTCCCCGCTGTCCTGGCTCGACCGGGTTTTGTGCGGTCTGTCGAAAGGTTCCGGAACGTTTGTCGATGTGGAGATCGTTAAAAAATATTGAGAACGGTCGCCCGGCTATCCTTGACCCAGCCGCGCCGGTAAACGCCGGATGCGCTTGCCGGTCGTGGCGTAAATCGCGTTGCAGACCGCCGGGGCCGCCGGCGGAAGACCCGGTTCTCCCACGCCGCCTGGAGATTCGGCGCTGGGTACAATATGAACTTCCACAGCGGGCATGTCCTCCATCGTCATCAACCGATACGTGTCAAAATTATTCTGTCGGACGCGGCTGCCATCGATCGTGATTTCATCCTTCAGCGCGGCGCCGAGTCCGTAAACAATCCCACTCGCCATCTGGGCTTCGATCGTGTCTGGATTGACTATCCGGCCGCAGTCGATCGCGCATACCACGCGGTCAACACGAATCTGGCCCGACGGGTCAACGGTTACTTCGGCTACCTGCGCCACATGGCTTCCAAACGACGACACCGCCGCTATCCCACGGCCACAACCCGATTTCATCGGGGTTCCCCAGCCTGATTTTTCCGCCGCCGCTTCCAGCACTCGCTTTAGTCGCGGCTCCCCATTGAGTAGTTGCCGCCGATACTCAAACGGATCTTTTTTTGCCTGATACGCCAGCTCATCAATAAAACTCTCGACGATAAATCCATTCTGTGACGGCCCCACGGCACGCCAGGCGCCGATGGGAATCGAGGTCTTCTCTATATGCGCGTCAATGAGCAGATTGGAAATGGCGTATGGCGGCGTCGATCCTCCCATCACCAGCCCTTTGGCCGCCGGACCCACCGCGCGATGCATCCAGACCGCCGGCCAGCCATCGGCGTCCAGGCCCGCTCGGAGCCAATTGTAGGTGGCGGGCCGATACCAGTCATGCTGGAGATCATCTTCCCGCGTCCAGACCACCTGCACGGGCGCCTTCACCGCACGCGATACTCGGACGGCATCCTCCACGTAATCGGACTTAAGACGCCTGCCAAATCCGCCGCCCAGAAACGTCACATGGACGACCACTTTTTCCATCGGCAGATCCAGCAGTTCTGACGCCTCCCGCTGGGCCGCCTGCGGATTTTGCGTCGGCGCCCAGATCTCGCACCGGTCCGGACGGACGTCGGCGACACAGTTCATCGGCTCCATCGTCGCGTGCGCGACAAACGGCGCCTGATACACAGCCTCGATCTTTCGCTGCGCTCCGGCCCATGCCGTTTCGGCGTCGCCCCTGGACTCGTCGAATCGGCCCTTGGTCTTGGCCAGTTCGGAGTATTTGGACCAGAGCCCATCGCTCGTTTGACCTGCATCCGGCCCATCGGCCCAGTCGATCGTGAGCGCCTTGCGGCCCTGAAACGCCGCCCAGGTGGACGTTGCGACGACCGCAACGCCGTCCCCGAGTTCGACCACTTCCCGAACGGCCGGCATCGCCCGCGTCTTTGACGCGTCAACGCTCTTTGGTTTTCCTCCAAATACCGGGCATCTCTCGATCGATGCAAACATCATGTTCGGCACTCGGACATCGATTCCGAACACGGCCCGGCCGGTGACTTTGGCGCGTGTGTCGAGCCTGGGAATCCGCCTGCCCAGCAGTCGAAATGATTTCTCATCTTTCAACGAAATATCTTCCGGCGCCGGAATACCGGCCGCGGCGGCGGTAAGAGCGCCATATGAATATTTTTTTCCAGTCGAATGATACACCCACCCTTTCTCCGTCCGGCAGCTCGACGGATCAACCTTCCACTGGCCGGCAGCGGCCTGAATCAGCATCACGCGCGCCGCCGCGGCCGCCTCCCTCAGTGCCGTCCAGGAACCGCGCACGCTATAGCTGCCGCCGGTGGATTGATTGCCGTATCGGGAGGAGTTGGCATCGGCCTGTTTGACCCGGACCGTCGACCAGTCGGCGTCCAGTTCCTCGGCCAGAATCATCGGCAGCGCCGTCCAGACGCCCTGGCCCATCTCTGACCTCGACAGCGTCACTACCACCTGACCGTCCGGCTGGACGGCAAGCCAGGCATTCGGAGAGAACGACACGCCGCTCGTTTTGGACTCGGCGGCTTCCGCGGCGACGTCGAAGACCGCACCCTGAATCAAATCCCGGCCCTTTCCCGGATACCATACACCCAGCGCCAATCCTCCACCGGCCGCGGATACAACCTTGATGAACGCGCGCCGGGAAAGAATTTGACCGCCGGTCATTTGGCCGGATCGCCCGTCGCAAGTTCTTTGGCCGCGCGGTGGATCGCGCGACGAATTCGAAGGTAAGTCCCGCAGCGGCACAGATTCATCGCCATCGACTGGTCTATGTCGTCATCGGACGGATTCGGTAGTCGCGCCAGAAGAGCCGCGGCGGTCATGATCTGGCCCGCCTGGCAGTAGCCGCACTGCGGCACGTCCTCGGCCACCCAAGCCTCCTGCACCGCCGTCAGCTTCGTTCGTCCGAGTCCCTCGATCGTCGTGATCTCTTTCCCCTCGGCCATCGATACCGGGGTCACACAGGACCGCACGGCCTCGCCGTCCAGATGGACCGTGCAGGATCCGCACAGTCCCCGGCCGCAGCCGTATTTGGTTCCGGTCAGACCCAGGGAGTCTCTCAGGACCCACAGAAGCGGTGTGCCGGACGCGACGTCGGCGGTTCGACTTTTTCCGTTAACGGCAAGCGTGAGGTCACCCATGCTCATCTTTCTCCCTTCTGTAATATTCGAATCCGGCTTCTATCGATCACCAGCCTTCGGCGCGCGGGCAAATCGATCGTGAACCGGTCCGTCGATCCGACCGCTTTGGATGCGGCGGCCAGACTTTCATGCCCGCTCAAAAGCCCAGATCCCGACGCATCCCGATCCGCCATCTGGAGAATCCGGGCTACAAGGCCGGCCGGCAACGATCGAAGCATGTCACGGTTCAATTCGAAACGCGAATGGCTGCCAACGCTGATCCGGCTCTTGTTGAACCAATCTTGCGCCAGCGCCGACAGAGCCTCGTCCTCCCGTCCCAGCGTCTCCATCGTCGCCGCGGCGGCTTTCGCAAAGCCCGGATGCCACGACGCCATCATCGGTATCAATTCGTGCCGGATCCTGTTTCGCATAAACTTCCGGTCCACATTCGTCTCATCTTCATGGTAGGGCACCCGCGCCGTCTCTCCCCAGTCTGAAATCTCCTCCCGACGAAATAGCAGCAGCGGCCGGACGATCCTCACGTTTTCTACTTCCTCCGTCGCGCGGAGGCTCGACAGTCCCCGCGTCCCGCTGCCCCGCAGCAGAAATAAAAAAAATGTCTCGATCCGGTCGTCCAGATGATGCCCGCAGGCCACGCTGTCCAGCCGATAGGCCTTCGTCGCCCAGCGAAAAATCCGAAGGCGCGCCGTACGGCCGGCGGATTCCATCCCCTGTCCGACGGCTCGGATCTTCGCGCGTCGGACGACCAGGGGTACTCGAACGCGGCGGGAAAGCTCGGACAGGGCAGCCCGGTCTTTCTGACGTTCCCGCCGGGTTCGGAGGCCGTGATCGAGATGGATCAGAACAACAGGTTGGATGTCGAGCGTCCGGCGAAACTGCGCCAGGATCGTCGCCAGGACGCCGGAATCCTTCCCAGCCGAAACCGCAATCCCGATTCGCCGGCCGGCATGGGACGCGAGAGCCGAGCGCCAAAAATGCAAAAACCGCGGGATCATCGCCCGCGGCGCCGTCCCCATCAGCGAAAATTATCTGCCCGGCGGCGCGGCGGCCGGATCAAGCAGATCTTTTCGCTGATAAATGTGCACCGTCTGAAACGGCCAGTCCCAGACATCAAGAAGTCCGACGGGAAACGTAAGCGGGCCCAGACGGGCCTCGTTGGTCAGTCGCTTCACTTCCTTGTACTCACGCTCCTCCCTCAGCGCCCGGACAAACTCCCAGGCGGCCGGCAGTTCCCGGCGGGACGAGGGATAGAGGTCAAACTGGCGGTAATCGCCGTGATGTAGGACGTAATATTCCGGGCGGAGCGCCGCAAGTTTCTGAGGATCGAGAAATATTTCCGCATGCTTGAATTTGTCCCAGTTGAGGCGCGTCTGCGTCGGCTGAAGCTGGGGTTTGATCATGCCGACGGTGTATCCCGGTACGCCGTTTTTTTCGAGCCAGAGCGCCGTCAGACTGCGCGTGTCCGGCCGGGACATGCCGCACGCGTAGGCCAGACTGAACGCAAACGCGTGCGTCAGCGCCGCCGCAGCCAGCACGGGAGCGATTCTTCCTAAAGCGCCGGTTCTACGGTGAGCGACGAACAATCCGACACTGATCGCCAGAAACGGCATCATCATGTCCATCCATCGAACCAATAGCCACGTCGACCGGAGACTGAAGAGCAGATAGGCCAGAGAGGGAATGACGACAATCAGCCATTGCCGGCGGCGCAACAGCGCCGTCACGGTTACCCACGCGATCGCGAGTATGCCCAGCGCATACAGCGTCCACGTCAGCACCGAGGGAAATCCATACCCGAACAATCCCCGGTACACGCCCTCATGGCCGTATCCGATCCACCAGTCGATCCGCAGGTCATTCCAGTGGCTCGGGTCGGCGATCTGTTTGTAGTTTTCGGCCAGCCACCAGAGAAAAGACCGGCGCTGGCCGTTCGGTTCGAGCACAGCGGCGGGAACAAAGAGAACGAATCCGACAAGTGTGGTGACGAAGGCATACAGAAGCCGGACGTGGCTGACCGGCTGAACTTCTTTCCCGCGCAATAGATGCGCCACGAGAATGGAAAGACCGAACATGCACGTCGGATACTTGGTGCCCGTCATCAATCCGGCAACCAATCCCGCCATCAGATAGTCCCTCAATCGGCCGGCAACATAGACACGCTGGGCCATCAGCAGCGTGAGCGCGACAAAAAATGTGGAGTATCCGTCTGACCGGGCAAAATGCGAAAAAACAACGTGGAGCGGACAGACCGCAAGCGTCGCGGCGGCCCATAGACCCGCCCGCTCGTCGGAAATGCGGCGGGTAATCAGAAAAACGAGGGCGACTCCCAGAACACCGAACAGCGCCGCGCATAGCCGGGGCGCAAGATATATCCGGCGCATCGCCTGCTGGTCCTTGTGATAGGACTTGCGCGTCGCCTGGAAATCCGTTCGTTCCGTCGATGGCCTTTCGAGATAACCCGTGAGCACGGCAACGCCCAGCGCGAACGTATTGATGTACTCGGCGCCTGGACCATGTCCAAGATGGACGCTGGCGTTGTCATAGAGTTTTCGCTGGCCGACCCAGGCATAGTAGATGTTCATGACCCACGACGTCTCGTCGCCCAGATACGACGGGTGATAGTAGGCCCCGCCCACGTCGACGTCACCCGGCAGTCCCCATCCAAGACCAATCAGACGCAACATCAGCGCAACGGCCACTATCGCCGCCAGACATCCTAAAACCGCCCGGCCGGTCCGCTCGACGGGTTCGCCATCCATCCTCGGATCCCGATCCATGTCATGTGACTATCACTTTTCTCATTAAAAATATACCAATCGATCTAACCGGCTCTCGCTTCCCGCGTACCGCGATGTGTGATACATGGCAGAAATGCGGCAGCCAGGGTTCGGAGTCGATTCTCTGTTTATATTCAGCCTCGTTGCGGTCACGGCCATGGGACTGCTGAATCTTTACAGCGCCAGTGTCGCTCAGGAGGCGCTGTTTTTTCGGCAACTGGCAGCTACTCTGATCGGCGCCGCGCTCTGCGCGGTTTTGTCCGTCGCTGATTACCGGTTCCTTCGCAATCACAGTCTCTGGCTCTATTTGGCCGGCGCCGGCGTCCTCCTGGTCACCGGAATCCTGGGACACGAGGTCAAATCAACCCGGTCCTGGCTCTCGTTCGGATTCTTTTCCGTTCAGCCATCGGAACTTTTCAAAGGCGTCTTTATCCTGCATCTGGCGGTCCATTTCAGCAAAATCCAGAGAACGCGACACGCGGCGGCCGCTGGTGATGGACTGATTCTGCCGGCGATCTTCGTGGCGATTCCCGTTGGGCTGATCCTCTTCCAGGGGGACACGGGCACGGCGGCGGTCTATTTGCCGATATTCTTTGTGATGTTCTACCTCGCCGAACTCGACTTTTCCCTCATCGGGTTCATGCTGGCCGCGGGTGTACTCGCCGCCGCTACCGCGGTCCTTCGCGTCTACGGCCATACCCTCCGGCCCGAATGGGACCCGAGTCTTCAGAAATATCTCGCGTTTCCATACGCCGCCGCATTTTTCGGAGCCGCGGGTGTTCTGTGCCTGCTCGTACTCATCGTGCGCCTGCGCCTCACCCATTTCCGCGGCGGCGGATTGATCAGAAGACTGCTGATCCTCCTCCTGCTTCTGTTCGTCGGAACACAGGGCGGCGAAGGATTCTACCGGTCGCTCAAACCCCACCAGAAAAACCGCATCATCTCCTTTTTCAAACCCGGCAGCGATCCTCGGGGCGCCGGATACCAGTCTCTCCAGGCCGAAATCGCGGTCGGGTCCGGCGGGCTTTTCGGTAAGGGCTATTTGAAGGGATCCCAGAAGCGGCTCGGATTTTTGCCGGAACAGTGGACTGATTTCGCGTTCAGCGTCTGGGCGGAGGAATGGGGATTTGTCGGTTGTCTCTCCCTGCTCCTCGCTCACGGACTGCTGATCGGCTGCTCACTATGGATCGCCAAACTGTCTACTGACCTTTTCGGATGCCTCATCGCCTGCGGCGCGGCTACACTGTATTTCGTCCACATGGGTGTCGGCGTCGCCATGAACCTCGGCGCGTTTCCTGTCGTCGGCATCCCGTTGCCCTTCTTGTCCTACGGCGGCTCGGCGCAAATCCTCAACCTCGCCGTCGCCGGGCTGGTCATCTCCGTCGCACGGCACCGGCGGTTGCTTGCGGCGTGAGCATTGACAGAACCTATCTCCGCATCTAGTGTGCCCCCCACTAACAGGAGGTATCAGGACTCATGGCCCAAATGTGCGATATCTGCGGCAAGGGGCCCGTGTACGGGAATAATATCAGTCATGCGCACAACAAAACACGGCGCCGCTGGATGCCCAATTTGCAAAAAATCAAAATCCTCCTCGACGGACGGGTGAGACGGGCCAAGGTCTGCACACGCTGCATCAAGTCCAACCGGATCCTTAAAGCGGCCTGACACTTTTAGACGAGATTCATCGCCTCTTCCCCGACGCCGATCGGGATGACCGAAACGGCATGGAGCGGCTTGAGGCTTTCCTCGCACGATTTGACGATCCCTCGAAAATCCTCGGCAGTATCCGGAGGCTGCTCGCTCTGAAAGATCCTCTCGTCGCGCCGGCTAAAACCTTTCTAAGGGAACGGCAGTCACGGCAGTTTGAAACATGGGATTTCCCGGTGACGATCCAGACCGTCGCGGATATCAATGAGGGGCGGCTCCTCTCTCTGCCTCCGGGCGCGCGGCGGTTCCAGCCCTACCGGAGGATTATCGGCGAGATTCTGGATCTTCACATCCACACTCGATTCCCTCGCCTTCTGGCGGAACTGGCCAACCGGCCGAACCTTTTTTTTTCCGGCGTTTTCTATCCACAGGAACTCGACGTCGCCAACATGGAAATGATATCCGCCCATCACGGGACGTTCTATGTCGTCCGCGCCGACCTGAAAGTCGGACGCCGCGGACGGCAGACCGAACAGGTCACGGTCGTCCTCAAACCCACCGATATGACCGTCGAATCGATCCTCACGTTTACGATCCAGTTCCTCAACCGCCGGCTCCCACCCGACGTCCGGGAAAAAATCGGCCCACTCCTGGCTCCCACCATCGTGGCCATCGACGATGTGTACGGAATTCTCGAACTCGTCCCGGGGAAAAACGGCGTGGAATTCCTCCCGCGCGGAATCAAAACGGGCAATTTGCAGGATCTTCGAACTAACGAATTCCCGCCAGACCTCGATCTCTCCCGCGAGGAAGTACTCCAGATCGGCCGCGAATTCGCCAAACAGGCGGTGATGGCGTATTACCTCAGACTCTACGACCGAAAACCCGATCAACTCATGATTCACCGCACGGCGCGGGGTCAGCTCGCCTTCAGCCATATCGATTTCGGCCGGGCGCTCAAACGCAATTATGCCTTGCCCTGGAAACGCCATTACGATCCGTCTCGGCCCGCGCTCACATTTCGGACGCATCAGATTCCCTACTTCGAAGCCGCGGCTGGATTTATTTATCTGCCCCATTTCATCCCGGCGGCTTTTCGACACGATTTGTCTCCCTTCGATGGACCGCTCCGCGAAACCATCATCGAGACCTTCGTCCTGATGGCGCGGGAAATTAAAGCCAATGCGAGGGAAATATTCGGTCTCTTTAAATACCTCATCGGTTGCCGCACGCAGTATCGTCTCAGCGAAGTCGCCGACTCCTGCGTGGAGTCCGAGGACGTGGACGAGGTCAACCGCTCGATCCTGACGCTCGAGGATCCGAGAGAGACGATCGAGGCGGTCCTCAACCTCGCCTATCATGAGCGGGAGGGAACGGCGGCGATACGGGTTGGGGGCGATAATGAGGACCAGGGGATCTACCGACGCGCTATGCTGTCCGGGGATCGAGTCACGTCCCTCAGAGATGAAAAAGAGGGCGGCCGCGGATACCGGCTGATCGACTATCACCGGTTGGGCCGCGTCTCCTACGACGACGAACGAAAAATCCTCCGAATCGAATTCGGTCAACAACCGGAACGGGTCATCCGGCACGTCGAGGAAAACTTCTCCCGGCGGCTCGCGCGATATATCCGCCAATTCCCAGGCGACCCTAGTCACATCGAGATGGAAATATCCAGCGACGGGTCCGTCGCGGTCAGAAAAAAATCGCCGGAAGAGGCGGTGGGCTTCAGACGGCAGCTGAATTTCCCTCAGGACATCATGCGCGAAATCAATGAGGCCGGCTCTGGATTCGCTCCCAAACCTCACGTCCTCGCTCACGCCGACGCCTACCGGAAAATTCCGCCGGCCGACGACTACCTCGAAGACGAGATCTCCAAACAGCGATTCATCATCGCCCATGACCTCGAAAGCAGGGAAATTCTCCAATTCGTCCGCGCGGTCGAACCAGAAGACGAGGACCATCCGTCGCCGCTTCGGGAGGCCATGGCTGAAATCATACGCTACCTTCTGGCCAACCCTGATTTTCTGGGTGACAAGGATCCGTACGAAAGCATCAATCAGCTGGTCGTCTCACTCGGACGCAAACACCTCCCTCGACAGTGGCCGGACGGTCGGACAATGGCCTTGGAGTTTTTGCCGGGGGAATTCTTCGAGCCTCCCGTATCGACATCGATTTTTTCCGTCTACTCGGACTTGGATCTTTCTCATTTCGTCCATCTGATCCTCACCTGCCGCTTCGCGGATGAACTCGGCCGACGCGCCGCTCTGGCCAGGCCCGATCTCAGACTCCTCCGCCTCGGCGCGCTCCTCCACGATCTCAATGTCCTCGACAGGCCCTTTCGCGAGGTTTTGATGGAACCGAGCGGGCGTCTCTCCCGCCCGATCCTGACGGCGGTATTGGACCGGCATGCGGATATCAGCGTGCGGATCTATCAAACGCTGATCGCTGACGGCAGGCTCGACCTGGACGGAGTCGTCGACCACGAGGCGCTTGGACGGATTCTTCGGGCCCATCATGCGGACCTGAAATCTTCCGCCGGGGGAAACCTGCGCCGGATTCAACAAATCCTGCACCTGGCGGACAACATCGCCGTCTTCTCCGACCGAACCCGGCCGGACCACTGGAACCGGGGATTTCTTAGACTGGAGGACACGGCGCCCCGTTGGATCGACGCTCAACTTTCCCGCGGTCTGATCGATCCGGTAATATGGGAGTCGGCGCAGGGATTTTTTTCGGATCGCGCCAACCAGCCGCTCCTGCGCAGGCTCGACCGGCTCTCCGCGTTCTATCCGCAGTGCTATTCCGCCCTCCAGATGGCCGCGTCCCTCCACCTCGGCTTAAACCCTCAACATCCTAATCCCATGGCCGATTTCCGGGAAAGACACGGCGCTGATCTCGTCAACCGCATCTTCGACAACTTGATGAAATCCGGCCTGGCGGTCCGCGACAAAATCAAGGTCCTCAACCGCCTCGATTCTATTGGCCCGATGTTCCGCTCGGATGGGCCGGCGGATTTCGCGTTCATTAACGCCGGCGCTCAGCCGGTCCAGCGGGTCGTCGAACTCATCATTCGGTTTGTTACGGAAAGACGCGTCGTGATTCTAATGGGGACACTGCCGCGCGTGATCAAGGCCTATGAGCGGTTCCAGACACAGTTCCCGGCTCTGCCGATTTCGGAGAGGGAACGGGTGCGCGTGATCGCCGGTGAGCGGCGGCTGCAGTTTGTGACGCATTCGTATCCCTACGAAGCCGAATTCAAAATGCCGTTCCATCAAATCATTCGCTCATACCGGCAGGAAAAAAATGCCATGGCGGCCTTCTGCCTCATCCCGTTTGAACGCTTCATGTCCAGCTACGCTCCTACCGATGATCCCGAACGCCGGGTCCGAAAACTGGAGAAGGCATCCGACGTCGAAAAACTGATGACCTCCGATCATGTCCGGGCGGAGGCGGACCGCTATTTGAAATGGGAATCCACCAAGCGGCACCTGACGTTCGACGACCGCGGCAAGGAACGGTTCCGCCGCATTCTCCTGGGCGGGTTCACCAACCGGGAGGTTCTGCTCTTCTATGATGCGACCATCCAGGGCGATCCGCCCTTTCAGCGGGCGCTTCGGGAAGTCATCGGGGCGCTCCGGGAAAATCCTAATTATCTCTCCGACCGCTCGGTCTACTACAGCATCCAGGAACTCGTCCGCTCGCTCGGTCAGATCCATTTCTATGCTGACGACGCACCATCCGCTTCCCCGTCGGCGGCCCTGCGCACGTTCCTCCAGGATCACCATCTCACACACTGCGTGCCCCTCACGTCTCTCTTGGATGCACTCAAACCTCAGTTTAATTTTGTCAAACATAATATATCCATCAGCCTCCAGCTGGCTGTCCTCCTGGGCCGGAAATGGGAAGCCGCCGATGGAACACGCCTCGATCCGGCCCAGTGGCGGCGCATCTGCGCCGGCACGCTTCTGACTGGCCAATTGCTGAGCGACGAATCCATCGCCGACTACGCTCTGTCGCCCGAGGACGTGTCCGCCCACAGGTCTCTTCGGCACCTCCTCTCCGAATGGTCCGGGTCGATGGTCGCGCTCATGGAGCGGTATCGCGAGATGTGCCGGGGGATCGAGGACGATGAGTGGCCGGAGATTCGAAATCTCTTCGACGAGGCGCCTCTGTCCAAATCAAACACCATTTGTTTTCTCCTCATCCAGACCAGCCTGGTCTTCAGCTCCTTTTGCGATTTTTCCAAGGTCGAAAACTGGAAACGCGGCTGGGTCCATATCGCGCCGAATGATCTCGAATCCCTGTGGGAGTTTGTCGGCGCGCAACTGCTCCGCCTTTGCAGCGCACCGGCCGGAAACAGTCTGGATTCCTTCGGAAAAATAATGCGGGCCTTCTGCGCCGGCGATGGCCCCGAAACGCTGAATCGCCACGCACGCGCAACCCACTCCTACATCCGCCTTCACAACGCTCTCAGCCTCGCGGCGGAACTCCGGTACGGACTTAAAGCACGCGGGTTCGACCTCTTCCATAATGTCCGGATTCTCTATGGAACGGAAATGGCCGACACCCTGACCGACGCCATCATGTCGGCGGACTTCCCACTGAGGGAAAAAGTCAAATTCGCGCGGAAATTGAGAATCCTCGCCGCGGCTCTCGGCACGGAAAAACTCCTGCCGGAACAAATCTATTTCATCCATACCGATCACCCACTTGGCGTTCCGCCGGTTGAAGATCTCACACAGATGCTGCAGGACAGATCCGAAACCGGCAATCGCGGCGCACCCCTCCTCATACCGGCCGGCGATTATGACCGCACCGAGCGGGTACTCTTGCATTTCCAGGATCGGCTCAGCGGCGGGCAGCGGCGGCATCTGATGGAGCGGGCAAAATTTCTGGTTGGGGAATCCTATCCGTTGCTCATCAAGGAAAAAAGCCTCCTTCGGACCGGGTTTTTTGAGTCTCGGATCTCGGACTTCCGACGACGGCAAAACCTTTCCACACGGAACATATTTCTTCCGGTCGGGGAACTGCTCGATTTTCAAAAACGGGACGACCCGCCGGACGCAGAACTCGCGGGTCGCGAAAAGGGTCTCTTCTTTTTCCGCACCTGGATGAAATTATTTGAGTGACGCGACAATCTTAGATAGGCTCGCCCTTCCATGACGATCCAGACCCATGCGCCGTTTCTCTCGATTATTATTCCGGTACACAACCAGACGACGCTGTTGAAAAAACTCATCCGGTCCATCCTCGATGAACCGATGCCGCTCGGGTCAATCGAAATACTCGTGACGGATGACGGCTCCGCCTCTCCGGTCGTTCCCGATCAATTGCTCGACGCCGACCGGATCAGCCGCTCCGCGGCCCCCAGTGTCGGCGTCTACGACGCCGACCGCGCCACATCCTGTCTGCGAATTGTCAGACATGACTCATCCCGGGGCGCCGCGGCGGCCAGAAACACGGCGGCGGACGCGGCGGCCGGGGAGATTCTCCTGTTTCTCGACGCCGACACTATCCTGGAGACCGGCTCGCTCCTGCGGGTCCATGACCGCTTTCAGGCCGAACCGGCCCTGGGCGCGATCAATGGCGGCGGATCCATGGATCCGGCCAACCCGGAGGATGGATTCACCGCACGCTATCGCGCGCTCCTGGACCACATCCAGCAAAACCGGCGCGCGCCTTCAACCTGCTCGTTCTTCACGCCCAGGCTCGGCGCGGTGCGGAAGAAATTTTTTGTGGCCTGCGGCCGGTTCGACCCGGCGTTTCCCGGCGCGTCAGTGGAGGAATACGAATTCGGCCACCGCCTGACGCGCCTTTGCCCCATCGGGTTCGATCCCGAGGTCAACGTCAGACATCATTACCAACGATTCTGGAAAAACTGCCGCAACCATTTTAACCGCGTACGACTCTGGATGCCGCTTTTCTGGAAACGGAAAAAATTCGAGAATTTCGGATCGGTCACACGATCCTATGGATTCGGATCGGGGTTCGGTTTCCTGGCGGCGGCCATCGCCCCTTTCGTCTGCCTGTCAGTCCCCGCGGCCGCGGGATTTGTCGCCTGTTTCTTTCTTTTTTTGGCGGGGTTCGCTGAACTCTTCCTCTGGACAATACGCTTGAAAGGATATGTCTTTCTCGTTCAGTCTGTCCTGCTGTCCTGGTGGCTGTGCCTCTTCATCGTCACCGGCGCCGTCGCCGGCACCGTCGACACGTTCCTCGGCCGGACGCCCGATTGATCGGCGCAGCCTTCCGCGGCCTGCTGATCGGCGTGATAGGACGATCGTACCAGGGGGCCGGACTCGACGTGCTTGAACCCCAGCCGCCGGCCGATCTTTCGCCAGTGCTCGAATTCGGTTGGATGCACCCAGCGGTCCACCGGCAGATGCCGCGACGACGGGCGCAGGTACTGGCCCAGCGTTAGAATGTCCACCGACTCGGCGCGGGCCGCGCGGAGCGCTCGGAGAATTTCGAACGGATACTCGCCGATGCCCAGCATGAGGCCCGTCTTCGTCCTGAATCCCGCTGATTTGGCACGGCGCAGAAGTTCCAGCGAGCGGCCAAACCGCGCCTGTGGCCGGACGGTTGGATATAGGCGGGGAACGGTTTCGAGATTGTGATTGAGCAGATCGGGCCGGGCGGAAAGAATCATCTCCAGCGCGGGCCAGTTGCCCATGAGGTCCGGAATCAGCGCCTCGATGGTAATACCCGGATTCTTCTCCCGAATCGACCGGATGGTCCGCGCCCAAATCTCCGCGCCCCCGTCTGACAGATCATCCCGATTGACTGAGGTAACGACCACGTATCGAAGCCGCATGTCCCGCACGGCCGCAGCCACCCGCTGGGGCTCGACCGTGTCCAGACCGGTCGGCTTCCCGGGAGTGACGGCGCAAAATCCGCAGGAGCGGGTGCAGGTATCGCCGAGAATCATAAACGTCGCCGTGCCTCGGCCCCAGCATTCACCCAAATTCGGACACTGGGCGCTCTCGCAGACCGTATGCAGGTGTTTCGTATCCATGATCTCTCGAAGGCGCATGTATGCGGGCCCGCCCGGCAGTGGCCGGCGCAGCCATTGGGGTTTTTGGCCCACCTGGTCCGCAAGTCCCCGGCGGGGCAGCGCGGTTCGCTCAACCGGCCCGCCGGCGGCGGACAAAACGGACCACACATCATCGGCATCAACAGGCGCCGCGGGCAACGAACCTGTGAATCGGGCTTCAAATGCCCGCAGGAGCGCCGACACGACCTCTTCCATTCGCGGCGCCTGGGTCAGATGGCATTCCATTGAACTGATCGCGTCTCCCGGATGGGAACAGGGCACGATATAGGAAAAGGGTTTGAGATCGGGATCGACATTGAGCGAAAGACCGTGGTGCGATACCGCCCTGGAAACTTTTATACCGATAAACCCTATTTTCCCCGAGACGGTCCTCACGCCCGCCGTGCCTTCCTCGCGCGCGGCTTTGATGCCAAAGGCTCCCAGAGTATCCATCATCACTGATTCGAGCAGCCTCACCCACCGGACAATGTGGGGGCCGGAAAGTTTGAAGATCGGATATGCCACCAGCTGGCCGGGACCGTGATAGGTGACATGGCCACCGCGGCGGATGGAAACAACGTCTATTCCCAGCCTCGATAGGGCATCCCGCGGTAGAAGCAAATCGCTTTCGGACGCGCTCGCCCCCAGCGTGATGGTCGGAGGATGTTCAAGAAGAATCAGCGTGTCGGAAATCGCGCCCTTCGCTCTCTGCTCAACGAGCGTCTCCTGCAGCCGCAACGCCGACCGATACGGTACGAGACCCAGATTGGCATATCGAAATTTACCGGTTGCCGAATCCACCATAGCTCCTCTATAATACAATCCAACTGGAAATACTCGCAAGGCATCCTTGGTATAGGTATGGGAGGTGTTGATCGAATGATCATCCCGGTTTATTTTGTCGTCGCGCTGATGCCGGAAGCCCGGCCGCTGATCCGCAAATTCGGTCTCTCCATCGATCAAGAATGCGCCGCGCTTCCCATTTATCAAAACGACGGCGGGGTCCGGCTTGTCGTGTCTGGAATCGGATCGATGGCGGCTGTGGCGGCAACCGCATATCTCCACCTGCGCCAGGGAGAGATCAGAGACGCGGTTTGGATGAATGTCGGTATCGCAGGTCACAGAAACTATCCCATCGGCCAGGCCGTGCTGGCTCACAAAATCACCGATGCGGACTCCGGCAAATCGTGGTACCCGCCGATCGTGTTTGATCCGCATTGCCCGACCGTCGATGTCGTGTCCGTCCGCAGGCCGGAGCGATCCTACCCGACGGAATCGGCCTACGACATGGAAGCGGCGGGGTTTTACAGGGAGGCCGCGCGCCACTCTTCGGCTGAACTCATCCACTCTTTGAAAATTATATCTGATACCGCCGACGCCGCGGCGTCCAGAAAAACCGTAACGCCGGATTTGGCCGACCGACTCGTGGAAGCGCGTGTGGGGCTGATTGACGACATCGTCGAACGCCTGATCGCGCTGGCCAGGCCGCTCCTTCGGCGTAACGAAGAGCCATCCGTATTCAAACGGATGCTTCGACAGTGGCATTTCACTGTCAGCCAGCAACATCAGCTCAGAAGATTGCTCGCGCGAAGACGCGCAATCAAAGCCGATACGCGTATATCGATTGATTCACTATCCTCCTGTGGTGACTCCCGCTCTGTCCTGAGGGAGCTGGGACGGAGGCTGGACGGCATGCCGGTTCAACTGAACCGATGATCCGGACAATCTACATCGAAAAAGAAATTGCCGACCACCCCAGAACCGCCCGAATCCTGCGGCTGTTCCCAGCCGCCGCAAGGATTGAATGCGGCCGCTACGGCGAGGTCTTCAATCCCACCGCTCAGAACTTCCGACTCCAAAAACGCCGGCCGGCGCTCATCCTCGCCAAAAAGTTCGGACGGCGCGTGCTCGAAACACCGCGAGGGTACGGCATTGGCGGGAACCGCAACTACTATTTTTCCCATATGCTCAATTGTATCTACGATTGCAGATACTGTTTCTTGCAGGGCATGTATCGCTCTGCGCATTATGTCCTCTTCGTTAATTTCGAGGACTTCCGATCGTCCCTCGAAGAAATCAGCGGCGCGGATCCGGACGAGGACATCTATTTTTTCTCCGGTTACGACTGTGACAGTCTCGCGATGGAGCCGATGACCGGATTTGTCGATTTCTTCCTGCCATGGTTCGCGTCCCACCCGCGGGCTTGGCTGGAGCTTCGGACGAAAAGTGTCCGAATTCAGTCGCTGCTCAAGCGTGATCCCATCCCCAATGCTGTGGTCGCATTCAGTCTGAGCCCCGCAACGGTCGCGGCACGGTTCGAGTCGAAGACCCCGACGACGGAACGGCGGATAAGGGCTATCGAGGTGCTACAGAATCACGGCTGGAAAGTAGGCCTGCGGTTTGATCCCGTGATCTATCATCATCGATTCCGGGAGGATTACCGACAGCTCTTTTCGGATGTCTTCTCCCGCCTGACTCCCGATCTCATCCATTCCGTCAGTCTCGGATCATTTCGACTTCCCATCGATGGGTACCAAATGATCACGCGGCTGTTCCCGGACGAACCGTTGTTCGCCGGGCCGCTGGAAGAAAACCGCGGACGAGTTTCGTACCAGACGCCGATTCAGCGCGACCTGATGTCTTTCTGCTCGGAAGAACTAAGGCGATACATGCCGGAAGACCGCTTGTTCACGATCGCCTGACCGAGGGCGACCCGTAGTTTCTCCGTCAGGTTCGAAGAAGATGGATGTCCGGCTACAAATGAATTGCACGGCCGGCGGCAGCCAAGGCGGCTTCCAGGACGGCTTCGGACATGGTGGGATGAGCGTGGATCGTTGAGAGAATGTCATCGCGGGTGGCTTCAAGGGCCACCGCCATGCCCAGCTCGGCGATCATTTCGGTGGCCTCGCTTCCCAGAATGTGCGCGCCAACCAGCTGAGCATGTCGACCTGCGAAAACCAGCTTTACAAACCCCTCGGTCTCGTCCGACGCGATGGCCTTGCCCAATGCCTGAAAGGGAAACCGACCAACCTGAACGCCCTCCCCAAACTTTTGCCGGGCGGCGGGCTCCGTCAAACCAATACTTGCCACTTGCGGCTGACAGTACGTACAGGCCGGAATCGCATCATAGTTGATTTTCGGCCGATGAGACGTGAACATCCGCTCCACCGCCACAATTCCCTCATGCGAGGCGACATGCGCAAGCCAGGGCGGCCCTGTGATGTCTCCGATCGCGTAGATGCCGGGCAGTGAGGTCTGATACTCATCGTTCACTTCTATCCAGCCCCGTTGGGTCTTCACGGTCACCCCAGAATCGAGCAGACCATCAAGGTTCGGGGCCACACCAAGCGCCAGAAGCGCCGCCGAGGAGGAAATCACCGCAGTCTTTCCCGCCGACTCCGTTTCAATTCGGACGCTGTCATTGTGAACCGACAGGTCCGTCACCCGGGTCTGAGTCAGAAAGGTCATCCCCTTTTTCTCGTAAGTCTGTCTTAATCGATCGGAAATTTCAGGATCTTCCTGAGGCAGGATCCGATCCAAAAGCTCTATCACCGTCAGGCGGCTTCCAAAAGACTGAAAAAAATAGGCGAATTCCATCCCAATGGCGCCGGCCCCCAGGATCGCCAGATGGTCCGGCACCTCATCCAGCAGCAGCGCCTCCTTGCTCGTCAATACCCGCTTGCCATCCGGCCTGACACCCGCGATCAGGCGGGGCTTTGCGCCGGTCGCGATCAGAATATTCGCGGCGGTCACCTCGTCATTTTTTGGGGCGACACGAATTCGTCCGGAGTTCGGAATGGTCGCGCGGCCAACCCGATAGTCGATCTTGTTTTTTTTGAACAGGAATCCGATTCCCTTATTCAATTTCGCGACGACCTCACGGCTTCGAGCAACAATCTTTTTCAGATCGAAACCAACCCCGGTGACGGAGAAACCGAAATTGGACGCGGACTTTAAAAACTCATATCGCTCGGCCACACCCAGCAACGATTTGGAGGGAATACACCCCCAGTTTAGACACGTACCGCCGGGCACGCCCTCCTCGTCCACGACCAACACTTTCTTGCCAAGCTGCGCCGCACGAATTGCGGCTACATATCCGCCGGGTCCGGCGCCGATCACGGCCAGATCGTACGCGGCGCTCATTGGACCCAGCTTTCGGGCTGTTCCATCAGCGCCGTGAGATCCTTGAGAAACCGAGCGCCCGCGGCCCCATCGATGGCTCGATGGTCACACGCCAGCGTGACCCCCATTTCCCAGCCCACATACAGATGCCCCTCGTCATCCACGCACGGTTGCCGCTGGATTGCCGCCACGGCCAGGATCGCCACTTGGGGCGGGTTAATGATCGGCTGAAAATTGTCCAGCCCAAACATGCCGAGATTGCTGACAGTGAAACTGCCGCCCAGATATTCCTCAGGTTTCAGCTTCATCCGCCGGCCACGATCCACCAGATCCTCCGCCGCCATATGAATGTCCCGCAAGCTGAGAGCATCACATCCCCGGATGACCGGCGTGATCAGCCCTCCCTCAAATGCGACCGCGAACGACAGGTCGATCTGGGCGTGGGTGTGGACGCCAATCCCGTCAAATGTGGCGTTGACCCCGGGATTCATCATGAGCGCCTTGCACACCCCCTGCAGAATAAAATCGTTGTAGGAATAACTGAGAGGCGCGACGCCTCCGGCCGACGTCTGCCCGGAATTGAGCGCCATCCGAAACCCGACAACCCGATCCATTCTGAGTTTGGCCTGTAAATAGAAATGGGGTATGGACTGCTTGGCCAGAGCCATCCGTTCGGCAATCACCTTGCGCACACCCTCCAGCGGAGTGAGGGTTTCCGCAAGTTTGTTCTGGATTTCAATCGCCGGCGGGGTGCCGCCGCGGCGGCGATCCGGCAGACGCTGGGCGAGTCCCTGACTCAAAATCAAATCGATATCGTTTTTGACGATCCGGCCGCCCGGCCCGGATCCCTGAATAGATTCAAGCGGGATGCCGTGTTCCGCCGCCATTTTCGCCGCCATCGGCGAGGCCCGCAAACCTCCGGCCGCGAGACCCAGCCGGACCGGGTCAACCGAAGGCGCCGGTTTTGCCAAAGGACGTGCTGATACCGGAGCCGGAATGTGCGGAGTGGCGGCAGTCGCGGCAGCGGTCGCCTGCGCCGTGTGAGGGACCGCAGCCACGGGCGGCGCGTCCCGGGAAGACTCGATTTCCCCGACGAGGTCGTCGATGGATTCTTTCCGATCTCCGACGATCGCCAGGACCGCGCCGACCGGCACTCTGTCATTTTCTTTGACAAATAGTTTCAAGAGCGTTCCCTTATCAAACGCCTCCAGATCCATGTTGGCCTTGTCGGTTTCGACTTCCGCGATCACATCGCCCGGCTTGACCTCATCCCCCTCCTGCTTGTGCCACTTGATGAGTTTTCCCTCCTTCATCGTGTCGCTCAGTTTCGGCATGCTGATTTTAACGGCCATGGAGCGATGCCTCCGATTCGAGATAGAGAGTCCGCCGCGCGGCCGAGATGATTTTATCGACCGATGGCTGGACGAAATTTTCCAAAGATTCGTTGTATGGCATCGGAACTTCCTCCAGCGTCACCCGCTCGATGGGAGCGTCCATGAAATCGAACGCATGACGCTGAACGATATCAACGATGGACGCGCCGATTCCACAAAACGACCAGCTCTCCTCGACCGTGACCATCCGGTTGGTTTTCCGAAATGACCGCAGGAGAATGTCCTGATCGATCGGCCGCAAACTGATCAGATCGATGACCTCGGCCCGGATCCCCTCCCGGGCCAGCCGATCGGCGGCATCCAGCGCCTGATGGAGGCGTTTCGAGTAAGCCACGATCGTGACATCCACGCCTTCCCGCGCGATGCGGCCCTTGTGAAGCGGCAGGAGGAATTCCGGATCATCCGGGACTTCGCCTTTCAACGCGTACAGCAGTTCGCTCTCGAGAAATACCACCGGGTCGTCATCCCGTATGGCGGACTTGAGCAGGCCCCTGGCATTTTCCGGTGTGGAGCAGGCAACGACCTTTAGGCCGGGCGTGTGGGCGAAAATGGATTCGAGGGCGTTGGAGTGTGTGGCGCCCAGTTGGTGGACCACGCCGCTGGGTCCGCGAAAAGTCAGCGGCACGCGCATGGCGCCGCCGGACATGTAACGGATTTTGGCCGCGTTATTCAGAATCTGATCGATTGCGACGAGCGAGAAAGAAAACGTCATGAGCTCCACCACCGGCCGAAGTCCCGCCATCGCGGCGCCGACTGCGAGGCCACAAAATCCGCTTTCACTGATCGGCGCGTCCACTACGCGCTCGTGCCCGTACTTGGCGAGCAGACCCTTGGTGACTTTGTATGCTCCGTCGTACTCGGCCACCTCCTCGCCGATGACAAACACGTCCGGATCACGCGCCAGTTCCTCATCGAGCGCCAGATTCAACGCCTTCCGAAACTCCATCTCAGCCATGGCCCGTGGTCACCTCCGATCCCGGATGTCCGCCGGATAGGAGACATAGACATCCTCATACGCGCTGGCCGGGTCCGGCTGGGGACTTTCCTCCGCGAATCGCACAGCGTCGTCGATCAGCGCCGATTCATCGGCGTCGATTCGCGCAATGTCCTCGGTCGCCAGTATGTTACGGTCGAGCGCGGTCTGGGCGACTTGTGCGAGCGGATCCCGTGACTTGTGCGCCTCGATTTCGTCGCGCGTCCGATAAGTTCCCGGATCGGACATGGAGTGCCCCCGGTATCGATACGTCACCGCCTCGATAAACGTCGGCTGAAACTCCTTCCGAGCCCGCGCAATTGCGGCCGCAGTGACCTCGCAGACTTCGAAGAGGTTGTCCCCATCCACGCGGCAGGTGGGCATTTTGTAGGAGTTGGCTCGAAGATAGATATGTTCTTCCGCGGCGCCGCGCGATACCGCGGTTCCCATGGCATATCCGTTGTTTTCGCAGACAAAGACCACCGGTAGTTTGTAGAGGCTGGCCAGGTTGAGCCCCTCGTGAACCGCGCCCTGGTTCATGGCGCCGTCACCGAAAAAACACAGACAGACGCCGCCGGTTTTTTTGTGTTTGAGAGCCCAGCCGATGCCGGAGGCGAGCGGGATATGCGCGCCGACGATTCCATGCCCGCCAACGAACCGAAGCGTCGTGTCGAAAAAATGCATCGATCCACCCTTGCCCCGCGAACAGCCGGTGGCCCTGCCGTAGAGTTCGGCCATGCAGGATTTGGCCGCGACCCCGCGGGCCAGTGCGTGGCCGTGATCCCGGTAGGCGGTAATGACATAATCGCGAGGTTCGAGCTGATGAATCATCCCGACCGCCACGGCCTCCTGACCTGAATACAGATGGCAAAACCCCCCGATTTTCCGCTGAAGATAAATCTGGTAACACCGCTCCTCGAATTTTCGAATCCGGACCATGAGCTGGTACATCTCGGCAATCGATTTGTCCGCGATGCCGGCGGGTCGCCTGACGGGAGCCGATTTTGACTGCGGTTTCATGACTGCGGAGCATATCTGCCGGACTTTTTTTTGTCGAGGCGGTCGCGAAAAGCGCGCGCGGCGCGTTCAGGATCGTCCGCCGCCAGAATGGCCGATATGACCGCCAAGCGATGAGCGCCGGCGGCCAGGACCGAATCCGCTGTATCAATCGTGATGCCGCCGATGGGAAAGACGGGAATCTGTACAGCAAGCTGGAGAGGCCGGATCTGAATAGCGCCGACGGGCGGCCAACGGGTTTGCTTTTTTGTCGTGCTGGAATAGACCGGGCCGAACCCGATGTAGGTTGCGCCGGCAGCCGCGGCGGATCTGGCCTGATCCAATGTGTGTGTCGACAGGCCAATCCACGCGGTCGGCAGATACGCCCGCACCTCCTGAATGGGCTGATCGCTCTGCCCGAGGTGAACGCCGGCCGCGTGAATCTGATAGGCGACCTTGGAGTGGTCGTTGACGATCAGAGGCACCCCTAATCGATCCAGCCGTTCCTTGAGGCGACCCGCCTCTTCGACCATCTCCGGCACCGGGCGGGACTTGTTCCGGTATTGCACAAGATCGACGCCCCCGCGGACCGCGGCTTCGACAGTGTCCAGAAGCGGGCGCATGCCGAGGACGGTTTCGTCGGTGATGAGATAGAGGCAGGGGAAGTTCACGGATGTGAGATAGGAAGAGCGTCGGCAGGAATCGGAGTGAGGATAGGATTCAGAGTTCGATCGTGACGCCTTCCGTGGCCGCATCAATTTTCATCGAAGACCCGCGCTCCTTCAAATAATTCCGGGACCCCTCGACGATCTGATCCAGCTGTTCATCGGTACGGTTGGGATCGTGATGGGTATAAACGAAATGTTTGACGTTGGACTTCATCCCCATATCCAAGCACTGCTCCGTGCTGGTGTGCCCCCATCCGCGTTTGATCTTGTAATCATCCGGCGTGTACTGCCCGTCCCAGACGCACAGATCCGCGTCGCGGACGAAATCATAGATGCGGGCGTTCAAGTCCTCCGCGATATTCTCGGCGTCCGGGTCGCCATCATCGCCGAAGATGTTGTAAAAAGGCTCCGTATCGGTTCCGAAAACAAAAATTTTTCCGCGGGGGGATTCGAACCGATACCCCAAGCACAATACCGGATGATTGAGATATC
>CAZHRJ010000004.1:10073-47422 GCA_964534765.1 uncultured bacterium | reverse complement strand
TCGGCGGTTGTCCGCCCTGGCTCTCGTAATAGATCACCATCCGCTTGGAAATTCCCACCTCGGCCCCCAATTCCTGCAACGTATATCCCGCCGCCTTTCGGAGTTGGGCCAACCGTACGCCGAAAAATTCCCCGCTCGGTAATGAGGCTCGATGCTTTGGCATGTCGATCACCCGCCGCATTTGATCTTGTGTCGCCAACGCGACGGCCTCATTATACGGGGTGTTTCGCATCCTCATTTGCTTCGCCTCCGGGCGCGGCTTGACTTTAGGGTACAATCTGTGTACCCATAGTTGGGTCAAAAGTCAAGTGATCCGGTCGGCCCAAAAATGCCGCCTTTGACTCTTGACACGATTCTGAAAAACGCTCGGGGGGATCGGGAAATATGGGAGCCATCCGGCGATTGTCCAAAGGACGCTATCGCGTCAATTACTACTATTGGGACGAACACGGTTTTCGACACCGGGGCCGGAAGTGGTTTCACTCGCGCGAGGAATCTCTCGCCTTCTACGCCGAACGCGTCCGGGAATACCGCCAGCGGAAGGCTGCCGGCTCCAGACAGCGCGAACACGTCACCGCCGCCGGCTTCGCCGCGTCCGTCTACGTCCCTTGGGCCGCCGCCAATAAACGCAGTTGGGAACGCGCCGAAAAATACATCCTCCGGCATTTCCTGGCACACTTCGGCAAACGACGCCTGACCGAAATTTCGCCCTTCGATATCGAGAAATGGAAAATCGAGCTTCAAACAAAGAAAGGCGCCGCTTCGGTCCGGCGATCCCTGAACCTCGTCCGCTCGTTCTTCAAAGCCGCCCATGTCGGCGTCAAAGACCGGCAAGGCCAAAAAATCGGGGGCGGGTTCATCGGCATCAATCCCATGTCGGCGGTGTCGAGCCCACAAATACCGCCGCCCACAAAGCCGCCGACCATCCTGACGCCGGACGAAATAGCGGCGCTCAAACCGGACGGCACGCGCGGCGTGGATCTCGCGCTCTTCGCGTTGCGCTCCGGAATGCGCCGCGGCGAAATTCTCCGGCTTCGGCATTCGCACATCGATCCCGTGGCCGAGGTCATTTACATCCCTCATACCAAAAACGACGAACCGCGAACGGTCCCGCTCCATCCCAGCCTGAAAGAAATCATCGACCGGCAACCCAAATATGACGCCTGTGATTTTGTGTTCGCATGGAACGGCAAGCCCGTAAAAGACTGCAAGACGACGTGGCGCGCCTTGAAAAAACGGCTCGGCATTACCCGCCGTCTCCGGCTCCACGATCTGCGCCACACCTTCGGCTCCTACCTCGCCATGAACGGCGTGGACATTGACGAACGCATGGCGCTCATGGGCCACAAGAGCTACATTGCCGCGCGTATCTACACGCACTACTACACGGAAAAGCTGCGCGGTTCCCTGGACATTCTTTCCGAAGCGTACGAGGCGGCAGAGCGGTCAGCAAAAGGGCAGCGGGAAGGGCAGAAAAAGGGCAGCGTTGAAGACGTGGCCGAACGTGCGGTATCATAATGTGCTGATTCTCAGTAACGGGCGGTTAGCTCAGTTGGTCAGAGCGCCTCCCTTACAAGGAGGAGGTCGGCGGTTCGAGCCCGTCACCGCCCATGGGGGATCGGGGGGACGCTGGCCGGTCAAACTCGGAAATCAGGAAAAAATGAAACCAAAAGAGCCGTGTTTTTATGTGTATGCCTGGCCCCAGTCAGGATTATTTTCTCCATACCCCCTGGCGCAGCACGGCGGCGATGAGAAGCGCCAGACCTTGAAGGGCGATGATCATCGGCCCGGAGGGGCGGTCGTAGGAAAGCCACAAGCCCGCAACGCTCAGAAGCGCACTTAATGTCAAGCCGAAGATGAGGCGTATGCGGAAGGCGTCGAAGAAGAGTGAGGAGATGAGAGACGGCACGATTAGAAAGGTGAAGACCAGAAGGACGCCGGCGATCTGGACCGATGAGGTGACCACGACGCCGAAAGTCACGTAAAACAGGAAATCCCACCAGCGGATCCGCATTCCCGATCGTTCCGCCTCTTCCGGCGTGAAGGTGATCGCGAAGAACGGTTTTCGAAAGAAAAAGTGAATCGCGCCGATCACGCCGTAAATCATCGCTATCTTGGCGACTTCACCCGCCTGCACCCAGACGATGCTGCCCTCCAGCAGGTCTTTCAAATGCTCCGCCCCATGCGGCGCTTTGTCGAGCACGAGAATGGCCGCGGCGCTGGAGACCACAAAAATCACGCCGATGAAGGCCTCTTGGGGCTGCTTGGATTTTCTGAGCCGCGACAGCGCAAACAGCGCGGCGCCGGCGAAGGTGAAGACAAGAGAGCAGAGATAGGCCGGGGTCGTGTGCGGATCGTGTCCATACAAAAATGCCACAGCGTATCCCAGCGCGGAAATCTGCGCCAGGGCCAGATCGACAAAAATGACTTTCCGCTCCAGCACGTGAATGCCCAGATAGGCGTGGATGCCGGCGAGGATCAAACAGGCGAGGGCCGGAAGAAGCATGTACTGCATCGGCGTGATCAATTCAGATTCCACCCATGCCTTGAATGAGGCCGGCGAGGATCGTATCAAACAACGAAAAAAAATCCACCGCGCCCGCGGCGCCGTTCACGTTCGCCGGAACGACGATCGTCCGCGCGCCTGACATCGACGCGACTCGCTCGGAAATCTTGTTGACTTCAAACGTCGCCAGAATAACGGCGCGGATGCCTTCCGATTTCATCTGAGCCAGCAGCCGGTCCCGGTGGGCCGCTGACGGCGGGATGCCCGGTTTTTCCTCAATTGTGTTTCGAACATCCAGCCCGAACGCCTGCGACAGATAGCTCCATTCCTTGTGATAGGTGACGACCTTGAATCCGCGCAGCGCTCTCGCCTGCTTCATCCAGCCACCCAGAAGTTCTCCGACATTTTTGGAGGCCAGAAAGGAATGAAACGTGCCGCGGCGCACCTCGCCGGAGAGAAATTCCTCGCCGAATTTCTCGACCAGCGTTTCGCCGAACGTCCGGATGTACACCTTTCGGGAAAATTCCTCCAGGCTTCGATCGTAGTCAGCGGCGTGCTCCGGGTCCACTCGCTTGAGTCCCGCCGCGATGTTGGCCGCCAGGAGCGGGCCGTTCAATGGACTCAGCCAGATGTGCGGATTGCCGGACGGGTGGACGTCGCCTTCAGCGCGGGTGAGTTTTTCCGGAACCTCGATCACCGGAATGCCGTCCGACGCGTACACATGGCCCGGCCTGCCCGGATTAACGCCGCGGTTGCCCGCGCTTTCCAAAACGCGCTCGGTCCAGAGCTCAAACTGCAATCCCATTTCAACAAACAAATCGGCCCGCGACACCGCCGCCATCAGGCTCGGCCGGGGAATCACGTAATGCGGATCTTCCGTGCCCTTCGCCAGGGTCTGCACCGACACGCGCCGGCCGCCGACCTGCCGGACTAAGTCTGCCAACACCGGCAACGTCGCCGCCACGCGGACATCGGCCCATGCGCCAAGCGCCGGTTGAATCGCCAGAACCGTGAGGATCAGAATCCGGATCGGAACGTTGAAGATTGATTTGAGACTCATGACAGTTCTCCTCCTTATTTGCTGAACCAATACGGTTCAGCCGGATGGGACCCGAACACAAACGTGACCTGGGCGTAGACGGTCGAAAGATCCGGGTCGGCCGCGCCGCCGATTTCTGGCCCGGAGACGTTTTGGTACTCATATCCCAGTCTGAGCCGCAGAAACTCGGTTGTGTAGAACGAGATATATCCGCCGACCTTTCGTTCCACCCGGTTTTTGTTATTGAGCACCTGAGCCATGTCGTAACGGCCTCCGACGTACCAGCGCTGATAGGGCTGGATTTGAGCCAGGCCGTAGGCGCCCCATGCGTTGCGGCGGTTCAGACCGGCTGTGGGATCCTCCCGGTTCATGTAAAAATACTCTCCCTGGATCACCGTGGACCACAGACCCTTCGGTCGAACCGTTCTCCATTTATACATGAAATCGCCGCCGAGAATCTCATTCGTGTGATGGACGTTGGCGGTCTCGCGTTTGCCGACCATGTAGCTCGTCCCGATCTCAAGAAAACTTTCGTCATCCAATTCCATGAAATACTTCCCGCGCCCCAGATACGCCGGGTCGCGGGACTTGTCGCCGCCGAATTGAATCGTGTTTTCCCCGTTGAAAACCTCGCCGGTCACAGTGAACGCCCGGCCCGGCGTTTTCAGAGGCATCAAATAATCAAAAGACGCGCCCATCTCGGTCATGCCTTCCTCCCCCAAAAACTGCTGAACCGGCAAAGGCTGGGTCGGCTGGGGAAGGTCGTGCAGATGCAAGCGGTTCAAAATCCCAAACGAGGTTCTGAATTTTCCGGCTTTCGCGCTCATCCCACGCGGCAACCGGGTGAACGTGACGAATCCCTCCTCGACGGCGATTGTTGTCGGCTGGGAGGGCAGATCCTCCTGACCGATCGCCACGATGAGGACCCCTTTGGCGTACGGGTCGACGTCCGCCCGAAGGTCAAGCTCAACTTCCCGCATGTTGAACCGGTCGGACAGCTCCCGGGCGCCGGCGTCGTTCAGGACCGGGCGATTGTCGATCCGCCCGGTAAAATCTCCAAATGCGGTGAGCCGGGGATTTAGTTCGTTCCCGCGAACAGGCGGAGCTTTGGAAGCCTGCCGTTCCAGTTCGGTCAAGCGTCGCTGCAGGGATTGAATTTCCTCACGTACAGATTCGTCCGTCGAAAATGCAGCGGAAGGGAAAAGAAGGACAAAAATAATGAACATCCATTTCATGGCATACCTCCACAGATGGGTCTGATCGACATCCAGAAAAAGGCCGGATGTACGATTGTCGCGCGCCCGAAACGGGCGGCGGTCAATGGGGAAAAATTGGATTTAGATCGAAATGGGCGGGGCGCGGCTGAAACAGATGAGGGTGCGGAGCCAAAGCGCCGGTACTGAGGAGAAGACCACCCACGCCGGGCCGGATCCGGTGGGAACGTATCGAGCGGCGGCCTGGAAGGATAAAACTTTTCCCGCGCCGCCCGCCATCTGGCACAACAGACAGTCAGTATGGATCGTGACCGGAATCCGTGTATGGCCTTCTCGTCCTGTCGAAAGACTGGCCTCCGACCCGATTTCCACGTGGGTGTGGTAGGTCAAGATACACCCTAGAGAAACAATGATGGCCAGCACAACGGCCAAGCCGGAAGACGGGCGTGGAAACATTCGGGTCATGGTTGGCTCAGAGTAGTCTCACAGCGGTTTTATGTCAAGGGGGGGAGCGCGACGACCCTGCCGATAGCTTTCACACTCCGGCCACGTCCGAATTATAACACTTGACACTTCATGACCCGCGTTGATTCGATATTTCCGTGAACCTGAACCACACGATCCTCTGCGGGCTCCTTTTCACGGCCGTCCTCCGGACGGATTCGCTTGCGGACCCGGCGGGTGATCGAGTTGAGTTTCAGAGCGGGGGCGAGCCGGTATCCGCCGAGATCTTTCTCCCGGATGCCAAGTTGTTCACATCTCCGTATCCGGGAATCCTCATGATCCATGAATGGTGGGGACTGAACGACGCCATCCGGGCTGAGGCGAAAAAGCTGGCGGGCGAAGGCTATGCGGTTTTGGCGGTGGATCTCTATCGCGGTCGCGTGGCGGCTGACGCCGATGAGGCGCATGAACTCATGCGCGGGTTGCCGGAGGACCGGGCGATCGCAGATTTGAAGGCGGCCTATGCGTTCTTATCGGCTCACCCGGCGGTGCTGGCAGAGAGAATCGGATCCATCGGTTGGTGCATGGGCGGCGGGTACTCACTGGCACTGGCCGCGGAGGAGCCGCAGTTGACGGCCTGCTTCATCTACTACGGCCGAATCATAACGGATACCGCCCGGCTGTCGAAGATCCAGGCGGGTGTGTATGGATTTTTCGGAGAGGACGACCGGGGAATTCCTGTTGAATCCGTGCGGAGATTCGAGAAGCAGATGGCGGACATGGGAAAGTACATTGCAGTGAATCTTTATAAAAATGCCGGCCACGCCTTTGCGAATCCCACGCGGGCTTCCTATAACGACACGGCGGCCAAGGACGCCTGGGCCCGGACACTCAAACATCTTAAAGAGGATTTGCACTCGGCCATCCTGCGGGTTCGCAAAACGGATCACCGGGGTGACACGGTATTCGGCCCTCCAGCCTATCAGCCGGGCGAACGAGTGGTCGTGACGATCGCATTTGATAATGATGGAAAGGACAGCGCAAACGCGGTTGAGATCATCGATTTTTTCGATACCCGGATGATCCGGATCGATTTGGACCCTCGAAGCACTTACGGAAATGTGTTTTTGGACAGCGGCATGCCGACGTGGGGCGGCCGGTTTGATCTTGAACTGCAATACTGCTCCTGGGAGGACTGCAAGAAACTGGAGGGGCGGCCGCCGAAAAAACTCGAAGAATTGTACCGACCCTTGACCCGGGAGGTGGCGGCGGAAGACGTGGGCGGGATTCGATGGAAGTTCCATCTCATCGGCCCTGACACCGGTTCACGACTGGCAACGGTGAATCATTTCCTGGCGCCGGACAACGAAAATGACGATCGCCGGACCCTGGATGCGGTCGCACCGCAATTCGGCGCAAAGGCGGACGATGACGCGGGATATGTTCGATACGCGTTTTATTACATCACCAACAAAGAAACCAAATAAATCGGGCGTGACGGCCGGGACCGTCCCCTGCCGCCCGGGCTGGACACCATTCCTTTGCGGCCTATGCTTGAATTGCGAATCGTATTTTTCGCCAGCACGGCCTGCTTGCGCGCCAGTTCCTTATTCTCCGAGTACATTTTTCTCAACGTGACAAACCTTTCCTGGCAAACCATGCCGCCGCGAGGAATCCAAAGCTTGCGGCCGTCAGAAGATTAACCCGGGGATCGATCTGCCACAAAAACGCGCCCATGAAGACGGCGACGGCCACGATGCCGTCGCGGATCAGATAATACAGACCGAATGCCGACGCCTTGGCTTGCGCCGGCGCAAGCTCCATGATCAGCGCCTTGCGGGATGGCTCTCCGAATTCCTTCAACCCTCTGACCACAAATGCCGCCAGGAGCCACTCAAAGGACCGGCAAAACAGGAGGGTGATGGGGAAAAACGCGAAGAACAGAAACGTCAGCACAACGAATGGTTTCTTTGATCCACGGTCGGCCAGATAGGCCACCGGAACATAGACAGCCATCGACGTGGCCATTTCAACCGCTGAGAGAATTCCGAATTGACCGGCAGTCACGGGAGATTCGATCGTCTTCATGCACCACACCACGACAAAGGCATAGGGGATCTGTTCGCAAAAACGGACGAGGATGTCCGCCGCCAGGAGATTTTTCAGAGCCGGCGAAAATGACAGTTTGGAAACCACCTTGAGGTCCAACCCCGGTTGGGAAATGGACGCGGCGGATGGCTGATCCGGTCTGTCGTCGTCGATCAATTTCCTCTGAATCAACATGGATACCACCGCCATGATAACCGCCATGGCGAACGCCGCCCGAATCCCCTCGACCGCGCCCCAGCGGTCAATCAGGATTCCCCCGATGACCGGACCGAGCGCCATCGGGATGCGCTGCACCATCGAATGCATCGACACGCCCATGGTCCGCTTGGCCGCCGGCAGAATTTTGAAGATCAGATCCATGCTTGCCGGCAGGGAAATGGCTCCCCAGGAAAGAAAAAAGAGAGCGCCGACGATCAGGGCGGGCCACGAAGGAACGGCAATCACGATCAGGAATCCGGCAATGGCCATCAGATTGAAAATCATCAGGGATCGCTTGACGCCGATGCGATCCGAAAGATATCCGCCCAGGATGGAATAAAGGGCGGAAAGAAGGTTGTTCAGGCCGTTGAGAAATCCAATCGCGATGGCCCCGCCGCCAAGCGCGATGAGATAGATCGGTAAAAATCGCTCGGCCATCCGGTTGCCGGTTCCGACGAGAATAACCATCATGAGGACCGCGACCAGACCGGCCTTGAGGCCCAAAAACTCAAGAAGACGGCGCACCAACATGATACCGGATGGTATCTTGATTTGCCGGCTGGATCAGCATAAGATCGGGCGGTTGGTGGAAAGGGGCGCGCATCCCATGCGGATATCCGTCGAGAAATTACGCAAGGAACTGGGAGGAACTCTCAGCCGCACCTTCAAACCGAAACCTGAAGACCTGGCCGATGTTGGTATTGAGTTTGCCAACCGGCCAATCGATGTTTCGGTTGAATTGCAAAACGCGGGCGAGGAGATTATCGGGACCATCGAGGTCGACTGTGTGCTGTCTCTGGAGTGCGCCCGATGCGTTGAGCGGGGTGGATTCGTCCTATCCGCGGTCCGGCAGGTCGAGTACCTGGTAAGTCCCACGCCGGAAGAGCTTGAGGCGGAGCTGGACGGATGGTTTATCAGTCAGTATGATGGGGAGACCGTCGATCTGACCGACGACGTCCGCCAGATGCTGCATCTGGCGCTGCCGATTCGTTTTTTGTGCCGGGACGATTGCCGCGGTTTGTGTCCCCACTGCGGCAAGAATTTAAACACGGACCGTTGCGTCTGCCCGACAAAATCGGGCGAGGCCCGCGGCGACTCGTTCCGTCAGGCGATGAATGACATATTAAAAAAGAAAAAATGGACTTAAGGAGAGACTCATGGCAAACCCGAAACGACGATTTTCAAAGGCCCGGACCCGCACGCGGCGGTCCCAGTGGAAAACATCGGCGGCCGCGACTGTGCCGTGTCCGAACTGCAAGTCCCCGATTCTGCCGCACCACGTCTGTCCGACCTGTGGGCAGTACAAGGGCCGGCAGGTTTTGAAATTTGAAGCGGCGACCTAATTCGCCAACTCCCGTTTCCCCCTCAGCGGTTTGAATCCGATCACGCTGGCGCTTGACGCGATGGGCGGCGATCAGGCGCCTTATCCGGCCATCAAAGGGGCTCTGCAGGCCGTCCGGACGATGGGCATCCGGCTGATCCTCGTTGGGCCGGAATCGCGGCTTCGGGAGGAACTCGAAAAATTGCGCGTCGACGGCAACCTGTCCCGGCAGGGCCTGTCGATCGAGCACACGGATGTCGTCATCGGCATGGGCGACCCGCCGTCGGCGGTGCTGCGGAGCAAGAAAAACGCGAGCGTGGCCGTCTGCGCGAGGCTGGTCAAGGAAAAACGCGCGGCCGGATTTATCTCCGCCGGAAATACCGGCGCCGCCATGGCCGCGGCCGTTGGATTCAATGGGCGACTGACCGGTGTCCATCGCCCCGCAATCGCGGCCTATCTGCCCCGGATCGACGGCGCATTTTCCATCGTGCTCGACGTGGGCGCCAATGTCGACTCGGCGCCGGAGTGGCTGCTGCAGTTCGCCGTGATGGGAAACGAATATGCAAAATTCCTGTTCGGCATCGACGACCCCCGGGTTGGACTTCTGTCGACCGGGGAGGAACGGGGCAAGGGGAACGAAACGACGAAGGCCGCGTTTGATTTGATGCAGGCTCTGCCGATCCAATTCATCGGAAACGTCGAAGGCCGGGACATATTCAACGGCCGGGCGGATGTGATTGTCTGCGACGGATTCGTGGGAAACATCGTCCTGAAAGCGTCGGAGGGTCTTGCGGAAGCGCTGCTGAAATTGATCAAAAAGGGTCTGATGAAAAATGCAATCCGCCGGGTCGGGGCGATGCTGTCCCGGGGCGCGTTTCGAGAGGTACTCAAGATCGTCGATTATTCCGAATACGGCGGCTGTCCCCTGCTGGGCGTGGACTGTGTCGCCATCGTCGGACACGGCCGCTCGAACGCCAAGGCGTTCACCAGCGCGCTTCGGGTGGCCAAACGGTGCGTGGAACAGGACGTCATCGGAAAAACTCGCGAGCGGATCCTGGCGATCCAGTCCGCGGTCAAGAGCGCGCTGTGACGGCCGGCCAACGGCGGCCGGCCATCGGCATGCGGCTGGAAGGGGTGCGATTTGCCGTTCCCCAAAAAGTTCTGACCAACCATGATCTTGAACAGATGGTCGACACTACGGACGAGTGGATTCAGTCCCGGACCGGTATCCGGGAGCGGCACATTCTTTCCGGAGATGAGACGGCCAGCGACATGGGATTTCGCGCCGCCGACCAGCTCATCCGGGAGATGGCGGTCGATACGTCCCGAATTGACGCCCTTATCGTCGCCACCGCCACGCCGGAAATGCTGTTTCCGTCCACCGCCTGCGTCCTTGCCCATAAACTCGGATTAAACGGCCCGCCCTCCTTTGATTTTTCAGCCGCCTGTTCCGGATTTTTGTATGGTCTGAGCATCGCCAAAGCCTACATCGAATCCGGGACATTTCGCACGGTGCTGTTGGTCTGCGTCGAGGCTCTGTCGAGAATCGTCAACTGGCAGGACCGGAACACCTGTGTTCTTTTCGGTGACGGCGCCGGCGCGGCGATTCTTACCGCGACCGAATCCGACCGGCGGCTTCAGTCCATTCTCATCGGCGCGGACGGCCAGTACCAGGAATACCTGTACGTGCCGCTTGGAGGGACCATCGCGATGTCGGGCCGGGACGTGTTTCAGGTCGCCTGCCGAAAAATGTCGGAGGCGGCCACGACGGCGGTGGAGGAGGCCGGACTGACATTTGACGATATCGACCTTGTCATCCCGCACCAGGCCAACACGCGGATCATTTCCCAAGTGGCCAAACTCCTCCGCATACCCGAGGAAAAATTTTTCGTGAATATTCACTCCTACGGAAATACTTCCGCCGCGTCTATCCCCATCGCCTACCGGGAAGCCGATCTGGCGGGGCGCATCAATCCCGGCGATACGATCCTCTTTGTGGCCTTCGGCGGCGGATTCACGTGGGGCGCGGCCGTACTCAACGTTTGACATGAAAATAGGGTTTCTCTTCAGCGGCCAGGGATCCCAGTCGGTGGGGATGGGGAAGTCGTTTTATGAATCGTCGGGCGAGGTTCGCGATCTCTTTCAGAAGGCCGAAGAAACCGTCGGCATCCCGCTCACGCGATATCTCTTCGATGGCCCGGAAGAAACGCTCACCCGGACGGATGTGACTCAGCCGGCGATCTGTCTGGTGTCGCTGGCGGCTCTGAAAATGGCAACAGCCCGCGGACTATCCGCGGCGGCCGCCTGCGGACACAGTCTCGGCGAATATGCCGCGCTGGTTTCCGCCGGTGTGATCAGCGACCTCGACGCGTTGCGCGTCGTCGCCCGGCGCGGGCGGGCGATGCAGGAGGCGGCCGGGTCGAATACGCCCGGAAAAATGGCCGCGATCGTGGGACTCGGGTTTGACGCCATGGAGCGGGCGCTGGCCGGATTGTCGGGAGTTCAAATCGCGGCGCAGAACGCCCCGGATCAGATCGTGATTTCCGGGGAATCGGCCGGGGTGGACGCGGCGATCGAAAAAATGAAAGCCGCAGGCGCGAAAAACGGCGTCGTTCTCAAAACCAGCGGCGCCTGGCATTCACACTTGATGGCCCCGGCCCAGCCGGCGCTCCGGGAGGCGATCGCAAAAACAGAAATCCGTGCCGGCCGATTCCCCGTCATCGCCAACGCCACCGCCGAACCGTTTCCAACCGACCGTGGTCCCCTTCAGGACCTTCTGGTCCGGCAGCTGACGTCTCCGATCCGGTTTGTGGAGTGTCTGCAGCGCATGCGGGCGATGGGCGTTGAGGCATTTGTAGAATTGGGACCCGGGAAGGTATTACGAGGGCTGGTGAAAAAACTCGATCGATCCATTCCGGCTTACGCCATCGAGGACCCGGCAAGCCTGGAAGACGCTGCAAAAGCTCTTACGGCCGGCCGGGTATAATATATATATGGAGAGAGGTGACCGACTATGACTCAAGAAACGACGACAGGGAAGACCGCGCGGGTGGCGGTGGTGACCGGCGCGGCCAGCGGCATTGGCGAGGCCTGCGCGCGTCACCTGGCGGCGGCCGGGTGCCAGGTCGCCCTGATGGCCCGTCGGACCGACCGGATCGAGAAAATCGCGTTGGACATCCAGTCATCCGGCGGTACCGCCATCGCGGTGCCGGGCGACGTCGGCGACGAAGGATCCGTCCAGAACGCCCACAAACGCATCTCGGAAGCGCTCGGCGGCTGTGATATTCTGGTCAACAGCGCCGGCATCACCCGGGACGGGCTGTTCATCCGGATGAAAACGGCCGATTTCGAATCGGTGCTGAGAACCAACCTGCTGGGCGCCTTTTTGATGACCCGGGCCTGTGTCCCGTCCATGCTTCGCGGCCGATGGGGCCGGATCGTGAACATCAGCTCGACCGTCGGCCTGACCGGCAACATCGGGCAGGCCAACTACGCGGCGTCCAAGTCAGGCCTTTTTGGACTCACCAAATCCTGCGCTTTGGAATTCGCCCGGCGCGGCGTCACCGTCAACGCCGTCGCCCCGGGTTTCATCGAGACCGAAATGACGCAGGGACTTGACGCGAAGGTCCGCGAGGAAGTGATCCGCCGAACGCCGCTGGAACGGTTTGCGCAGCCGGCGGAAGTCGCCGCGCTGGTGGGGTTTCTTTGTTCCGACGGGGCGGGCTACATCACGGGCGAGATCATCCGTATTGACGGCGGAATGGCGATGTAATATGGGTAGTGCCCTGTAACCAAGGTGACGGGTAACAGAACAGGGGTGATAGGGGGTCGGTTACCGGTTGCCGGATAGCGAGAGAAAGGGGTCACCATGGCAAACATTGAGGAACGTGTCAGAGAAATCATTATCGATCAACTGGGGGTGACGGAAGAGGAAGTCAAGACCGAAGCCTCCTTTATTGACGATCTGGGCGCTGATTCTCTCGATACCGCCGAACTGGTCATGGCCTTCGAGCAGGAATTTGGAATCAGCATTCCCGATGAAGAGGCGGAGAAAATCAAGACAGTCGGACAAGCGATCGAGCACGTCAAAAAGGCGGTCAAGGAGTAGGGAACGGCACGCCGGCGCCGGGCGACGCGCATCGGCGAGCCGGCGGTCACCCGACACGACTCATGAGTTCCGCCCGGCGGGTTGTCATCACAGGGGTCGGCATCATCAGCCCCAACGGTATCGGGACGTCCGTTTTCTGGAAGGCCATTCTCGACGGGCCTTGTGTGGCTCGGAGAGTCGAGGCGTTTGACGCCAGCCGGTTTCCCACCACCTTTGCCTGCGAGATTACGGGATATGTGCCAACCGAACATTTTTCCACCAAGGAAATCAAGCGAATGGACCGCTTCGTACAGGTCGCGCTCATCGCCGCCAAAGAGTCGATCGCCGACAGCGGACTTGATTCCGCCAGGGAAAATCCCGATCGGATCGGCGTCATCATCGGGTCCGGCATCGGCGGCATCGCGACGCTGGAGGAGGAAACCCGCGCGCTGGATTTGCAATCGCCTCACCCCAAAGTCTCGGCGTTTCTCATTCCCAAACTCATCATCAACATGGCCAGCGGGGAAGTCGCCATCCGGTACGGGTTCTCCGGCCCGAACCTTTCCCAGGTCACCGCCTGCGCCACCGGATCGCACGCCATCGGGGACGCGATGAAAATCATCCAGAGATCCGACGCCGATGTCATGATCGCCGGCGGTACCGAAGCCGCCATCTCGCCGCTCGGGTTTGGCGGATTTTGCAGCATGAGGGCGCTCTCCCGCCGAAACGACGATCCGTCGAACGCCTCCCGGCCGTTTGAGCGCGACCGGGATGGATTTGTCATGGGCGAGGGCGCCGGTGTTCTGGTGCTGGAGGAAATGGAGCGGGCAAAAAAGAGGGGCGCAAAAATTTACGCGGAAGTCGCCGGATACGGCCTTTCGGCCGACGCCTACCACATCACCGAACCGGAGCCGGAGGGTAAAGGCGCGCGGCGGGCGATGGGGATGGCCGTCCAGGACGCGGGGTTGAACCTGGACCAGGTCGATTACGTCAACGCCCACGGGACATCGACCCGATTCAATGACCGGGCGGAAACGATGGCGATCAAATCCCTGTTTAAAGACCACGCCAAAAAACTCGCCGTCAGCTCCACCAAATCCGTCACCGGCCATCTCCTCGGCGCGGCCGGCGCGGTCGAATCCATCGCCTGCGCACTGGCCCTGCAAAACGGCGTGATCCCGCCTACCGTCCACTACACGTCGCCCGATCCCGACTGCGATCTTGATTACGTCCCCAATTCCCCGCGCCAGATACCCATCCGCGTCGCGCTGAACAATTCCTTTGGATTTGGCGGCCACAACGGATGCCTCATCCTCAGAAAATTCCAATGAAAAAAAACAGCAAACAGGCGCCAGAAGACAGAATGGAACCGGGCGGCGGCCGATTCCGCATTCTGTCTTCTGTATTCTGTGTTCTGTTTCCCTCCAAGTGGTACCGGACCTCGACCGCATCCAGAGCCTGATCGGATACCAGTTTTCCGATTCGACCCTACTCCTGGCGGCGCTGACCCATCGATCCTATCGAACCGTCGATACTGCCTGCGAAGACTTCGAGCGTCTCGAATTTCTCGGCGACGCGGTACTCGGACTCATCGTCAGCCTTAAACTCTATCAGGATCTCGACCTCCCGGCCGGCGATCTCACCAAACGGACCAGCCAGGTGGTCTGCCGGGACGCCTGCGAGCGCGCGGCCCGGCGGATGGGAATTGATCCGTTTGTGCGAACCGGTCCGGCCGCTAGTGTGGATGGGACATCGATCGTATCGGACGTGATTGAGGCGGTTCTGGGGGCGATCTATGTGGACGGCGGATTGACGCCCGCCACGAATTTCGTCCATCGGCACTTTGATGACCTTCTGCATTCCGCCATTCTGGAAGGCGTTGAGAATCCCAAAGCCGTGTTGAACGAATGGTTCTTGAAGGAAAAAAAAGCGGCGCCGACGTACCGCGTGGTTGAATCCAGCGGGCCGGATCATGCCCCAACCTATGTCGTCGAAGCCCTTTTCGAGGACGTGGTGCTGGGGAGCGGATCCGGCCGGAGCAAACGGGACGCCGAGGCGGCGGCCGCGAAAGAGGCGCTCAAATCAATCACCCAGTGATGGGCCGATTGACGTTCCAAGTGAAGCGAGTTAGCGTCTTGGGGAGAAGGAGATAAAGATGATGTTGGACCCTTCAAATGAAATTTGGAAAAAACGGCTCGCCGGAAAACTGCCGCCGGACTGGGCCAAAGAAATAGACGACTTCGAAACGGAACTGCTGCTCAAACGGCAGAACAAGATCGAGGACAAGGTATTCGCCGAAACGCGGCTGCGGCGCGGGGTCTATGGCCAGCGATACGACAACGGATACCGCAACGACGGCAAAACCCAGCGGCGGATCCCTTATCCGGAATCGCTTACCAAGGGACCCAACACGATGTGGGACGCGCCGGGAATGCAGCGGATTAAAATCCCCTTCGGCGGCATGACCACCGAACAAATGGACACCATCGCCGACGCGGCCGAAGAGTACGCCGACGCCATCTGCCATGTGACCACCCGGCAGGACTTCCAGCTTCATTACGTCCACATCGAAAACACCCCTACTCTCTTTCGCCGGCTGGCTGCCGTCGGGATCACGACCCGGGAGGCCTGCGGCAATTCGGTCCGGAATGTCACCGCCTGCCCGCTGGCCGGCGTCTGCCGGGATGAGTCCTTTGACGTCACCCCGTACGCGAAGGCGACCTTTCGATATTTGCTCGGCCATCCGGATGTCCAGGATTTCGGACGCAAATTTAAAATCGCCTTTTCCGGATGCCGGGAAAACGCCTGCGCCCTCACCAGCATGCACGACCTCGGATTCATCGCCCGAAAAAAAATCGATCAGGGCAAAGAGCGGCGCGGATTTGAAATGGTGGTCGGCGGCGGACTCGGATCGGATCCCTACAAGGCGAAACTCCTTGGGGAGTTTGTCGACGAAAGGGAGATCCTGGCGCTCACTCAGGCGGTCTGCCGGGTTTACGCGCGGCACGGCGAGAAAAAGAAACGCGGACGCGCGCGGATCAAGTTTCTCGTCGCCGACTGGGGAATCGAAAAATTTCGCGACGCCGTGCGGGAGGAACGGGCAAAACTCCCGGTCGATCCCCGGTGGACCGATTTCCTCTCGCATCTGTCGGAAACAGACGAATCACCACTGAAAATGCCCGGCGGTAAAAAAGAATACGCCGGACGCAACGGATTCGACTATTGGATGTTCACCAATGTTCAGCCCCAGCGGCAGGCCGGCTACGTCGTCGTCACCGTCTCCCTGCCGCTCGGCGACATCACCTCGAATCAGCTTCGCGCCCTGGCAAACATCTGCCGGCGGTACGTGAAAGAATCCGTGAGAACGACGGTGGAGCAAAATATCGTTCTGCGGTGGATCAGCGAGTCCGACGTGCCGGCGATCTATGAGGAACTCAGGTCAATCGGACTGGCCGAGCCGGGAGCGGGGACCATTGTCGACGTCACCGCATGCCCCGGGACGGACACGTGCAAACTCGGCGTCTCCTCCTCCCGGGGGCTGGCCGGGGAACTTCGGACGCAGTTGGCGGAAAAATCCGCGCAGATGGACCAGTCCATCCGGGATCTCCGGATCAAAGTCAGTGGGTGTTTCAATTCCTGCGGCCAGCACCATATCGCGGACATCGGGTTCTACGGCACCAGCCGAAATGTCGGCAATTTTGTCGTCCCTCATTTCCAACTCGTCCTCGGCGGTCAGACACGGCAAAACGCCGACTCCTACGGCCTCGCTATGGGTAATGTCCCATCCAAATCCGTCCCGGCGGTGGTCGGCCGCCTGACCGATCTGTACGCGAGGGGACGTCAGGCCCGCGAGACATTTCAGCAGTTTATTGCGAGGCTGGGAAAAGTTGAAATCAAAAAAGCCCTGGCCGATCTGACCGACGTGCCCGCCTATGAAAAGGACCGATCCTATTACGTGGACTGGGGCGATGTCCGTGAATATTCCACCAAGGACAAAGGCATCGGCGAGTGTGCGGGCGAGGTCGTCAGCCTGACCGAGTTCGGCCTGAAAGCCGCCGACCGGGAGGTTTTCGAAGCCCAGGTTCAGCTCGACGGAGGGGACCCCGGCGACGCGGCGAAAAAGGCCTACTTGGCGATGCTTCACGCAGCGCAGGCTCTGATTAAGAAATTCGATCCGGACATTTCCGACGAGCCCGACAGGGTTCTGGAGGACTTTCGGAAACGCATTTTTGACACCGAACTCTTCAACGACCCCTATGCCGGCCCCAAATTTGCCCACTACTATTTCCGCGCCCATGAGCACCGGCAGGATCCGATGGACAGGGAAAAGGCCCACCATCTGGTGGAGGAAGCGCAACTCTTCATCGAAGCCGCCTACAACTGTCATATCCGAATGGGGATGACCAAAACAGCCAACGCGGCCATCAACGCCTGACGGATCAGACTGCAGCGCCGATCATGGACATTCAGAAGATCAACTGGAAAATCTACATCGAAAATCCCGATAAGACCCGGCCGGATGACTTCTTCAAAGTCTTCAACTCCTGGATTCCGGCCAGTCCTGAGATTTTCATCGATGTGGCCGACTACCAGCATGTGCAGGACGGGCCGCTCACCGTCCTCGTGGGCCATGACGCCGATTACTGGCTGGACGCCACCGACCGGCGGGTGGGACTCCTGTACAATCACCGGCAGCCGATGGAAGGCTCGAACGCTCAGAAACTCCAGCGGACATTTGTCGACGCTCTCAGCGCCGCCCGGAGGCTGGAGCGGGAGGCGGAATTGGGCGGCAGGATCCGGTTTCGGACGGATGAATTTCTGTTTTTAATCAATGATCGCGGACTGGCCCCCAACACCGGCCAGACTTACACCGGATTGAAACCTGACATGGAAGAGTGGGCGGCGGGAATTTTCGGAAAAAATTCATTCTCTCTCGATCATCAATCCCAGCCCCAAAAACGGTTTTCCGTCAAAATCACTTCCCTCCATAAAAATCCCCTCGACAGTCTGCTCAAAAAACTGGGCGCCTGACGGCGACTACTTCAGTTTCTCCAGAGCCGATTTGACGGCGTTGAAATTTGGCAGGTCTTTTGGCGTCGGTGTCTGCTCGCTGTACTGGATGACGCCGGTTTTGTCAATCACAAACGCCGCCCGAGCGCTCACAGCGCCCATCCCCAGCAGATCCGGCAGGAGCGTACCGTAGCTTTCGGCGACCTTTTTATTGAGGTCGGACAGAAGCGGGATGCTGATCTTTTCCTTCTGGGCCCAGGCATCCTGGGCAAACGGGCTGTCGATACTGACGCCGTAGACCTGGGCGTTCAGACTCGAATACTCGCTGATGCCCTTGGATATGTCGCACATCTCCTGCGTGCAGACGCCGGTAAACGCCAGCGGGAAAAACAGGAGCACCGTATTTTTCTTTCCGAATTGATCACTGAGTTTGATGTCCTTCAGCCCGTCGGATGCTTTTGTTTTCAGCGTGAAATCCGGGGCCTTTTTGCCTGCCGCCAATGGTGCCATGGGTGAATCTCCTCTCCAAAACCAAGTTTCCAGCCGACGGAAGCCGACGGCGTCCTGATATCCTCCATCCAAACAACAAAAACCCGCAGCCGTCAACCGCCGCCTTGACAATCCTTCTCCTGACGACGATACTCCAAACAAGTCTTTATTGCCCAAACCTTACTGGGGTTGGAGGAGAAGCGTATGTTATTGATCAATCCCGTTAACGCTGAATATGGGGGGTCCCTGAGCCGGTTCGTCCCGCTTTCCCTGCCGATGCCCATCGGCTGTCTGGCCGCGCAGATGATGAAATATGGCCATCCGGTCAGAATCGTTGACGAGGAAGTCCGGCCCATTACAATGTCCAACATCGATGAACTGGTCACAGGACTGCCGCGGCCCTATATTTTCGGAATCACGGTATTGACCGCCCAGGTCGCGCGGACATTTCACCTGGCCACACTCCTCAAGACGAAATTTCCGGATTGCGTCGTCATGGTGGGCGGATACCACACAACCGCTCTGCCGGAAGAGTCCCTCACGGCCGTCGATACGATTGATTTTGTCGTTCGTGGCGAGGGTGAACGCACTCTCATCCAGCTGTATGAAGCCATCCGGGGCGGCCGGAAGGATTTTTCCGATATCCAGGGAATATCGTACCGGCGCGATGGCAAAATCGTCCACAATCCCGACATGCCCCTCATCCAGGATCTCGATACGCTCCCTAAATTTCCCTACGACCTATTTGACAACCTCCTCAAACAATCCAATTCCCGGGCGACCTATGACTGGGGATTCATTGTGACCTCGCGCGGTTGCCCCTACCGGTGCAACTATTGCGCCATGCGCATGATGACCGGGAACACCTATCGCTTCAAATCCGCGGATTTGATCGTCGAAGAACTCGATGTCCTGGTCAATCGATTTGGGGCCAGAAACGTCTTTTTCCTTGATGACAATTTCTGTTTCAAGAAATCCCGGACCAGTGAGGTATGTGACGCGTTGATCCAATCGGGACTCGGGAAAAAATGCGGGTTGAGCCTTCAGACCCGCGCTGATAATTTTTACAAGGACGTCGTCCCCATGTTGAGAGACGCCGGTTTCACGTCGGTGGGGTTCGGCATGGAAGTCGGCACCGACCGGCTCGCGGAAGTGATCCACAAAGGAGAATCAATCCAGCAGCACATTAATGCCGTGAAGCTGGCGCAAAGCCACGGCCTGGACACGGCCCTCTTCATGATTTTCGGTATCCCGACCGAAACCCACGATGACCGGAAGGTCGCTTATGAGTTGTGCAAGAGCCTCAACGTGACACATATCAAATTCAACAATCTCATTCCCTACCCGGGCACACCGTTTTACACGGACGTCAAAGACACGCCAAGAATGAACAAACTTGGAATCTGGGAAAACTTCACCAGCACCCTCGCCGAAATGGGTATGCCGCTCACCCATCGTCGACCCCTCCCCTATGTGCCAGAGACGGCGTCCGAATGGGAACTCAGCCGCGACATTATCCGCTTCAATATTCTCGCCGCGCTCCGGCCATCCATCATCAAGGGGGTTCTCCTGCGCAAACACGGGCCGGGGTGGTTCAAATTGAAGTCCTATTGGTTTCTGCGGCCGACCGAGCTGTTTCATCTGATGCGCTTGGCGGCGGTTCTGATCGTCAACCTCCTGATTTCATTCCTGCCGCTGTGGCCGCTTGAAAACATCATCCAGTTTTTTGTGCCCGGCCTCCAGCGCCGGGTCTCCGCCAAAGATCGAAAACCCTATGTTCCTTCGGGCTGGCCGAAGGACTCATGGCAGAAGGTGATGACCTGACGGCGGATTCACCCCGGGACACCCCACCTCCTCCTCGCGATTCGAATCGGTTGGAACGGTGTTTGTTTCTGTTTTTGTTCGCTCTGACTTTCCTGCTGACGCTGGATTTGATTCTCGAACGCCGTATCCCGGGCGGGCATGACGGATTTCGATATTTTGCCCTGAAATACGTTTTCCTGAACAATGCCGCCAATTCGGGAGACATTCCCCAGTGGATGCCCTTCCTAACGCATGGGACCGTGGCCACCTGGTGGTACGCCGTTCAGGGCGGAATGCTCCTGAATGGTCTCCTCCTCGCCGGGCAGGGCCTGCGGGAATTTTCATTTATCGCGTTGGCTCACATGGACGTTTTCGTACACGAGTGCTTTCTGCTGATTGGCATGTGGCTCCTCTGCCGGAGATTTTTCGTCTCGCCTCTGTCCATTTATTTCACGGTAACGGCGGCCATCGGGTCGGCGATCTGGTTCACTCAGCCTTGGTGGAACCTTCAGTTCTATTTTGCCGTCCCGTTGATCCTGCATCTGGTCCATTCATTCCTCGAAAAAAGCCAGTGGCGGTATATCGCCCTGGCCGCAAATCTCCTCGCGGTGCAGACCCTGGGAGGCCTTCCTTATTTTTTGCCTGTCACCACATTCGTGATCTTCGTCTATCTGTTTTTCTATTGCCTCTTGAACGTCGACCGGGTTCGGCCCCAGGTGGCCGCCCTGAAATGGGGGTACGCCTTCTGGATATCCGCCGCCGGCATCTCCGTATCTCTGGGGCTTGCCTACGCCGTCCTGAATACCGACACGGATCTCATCGTGTCCTACGCCCCGGGAAGAAACTCGGACGGCACCGTTTCCCAGTCCCAGTTTTTGGCCTACGGCGCAAACTCCTCAGCCGCGCCATGGCTGGAACTGATCCTCGGCGCCTCCCCCAGCCTGGATTACTCCCTCTACATAGGCGTCCTCTCCCTTCCTCTGATTTTCCTCGGCATGATCTATCGTTCCGGGCGCCGATACATGCACTTCTATTTGACCGCTCTCGTTCTCCTTCTCTTCTGCTCCGGAACCACCATTTCCAGGATCGCATACCACTGGCCGTTCATGAACTATTTCAGGCATTTGTTTTTGACCTGCGTGTTCGTCAAGTTGTTTCTGTGCATCCAGGCTGGGTTGGGACTGGATGCCCTGATTGAAAATCACGGGCGGGACCGCTTCAATGCCGTCCTGTTCTTCCTGTGCGGCGCGATGCTGCTTCTCGGGCTCACTCTCCTGTTTCTATCGGAACACCCGATGCTCGCGGCCCAACTCGTGATGACGATGTTTTCAGACGGACTCTATGAATTAAAGGAAATACTGAACCCGGAAACAACGCAGGACATCCTGATTCGGACATCCATCTTCAGCTTCCTCTCATCCGCGCTGATGGGTCTATTCTGCTTCGCTCAAGTGCACTCCATGCGAAACGGTCTGTTGATCACCCTCGTCGGATTGTCCACAGTCGACATGGCAGTTTACACATACACCGAAAGCCGGTTGCGAACATTCTCTCTGACCGATGATCTCCACCGGATGTTTCACTTTGCGGATGTCCCCTACGCGCCCAGACGCGACGCTACCTTCTGGACAGGTTCCTCCCGGGAACAGATCCTGCGGGTTCTCCCGATAACCGAGGGATCAACAGACTGGACCCTTCATGCTTTTGCAGGCAGAGACGTGCTCGGCAGCCCATTTCGCACCGATCACTGGCTCCGCCCGTTTGACCGATACCTTAAATCCTATTGGGGCCAGAACCTGGATGACGCCGGCGCCAGACCGGCCGGAATCGTGGCTCATGAGCGAAGCCTCGATCTGCCGGGTCCGGTATCGGGCACGCTGATCGCCGCCCGGATTCATGACCGCTTGCTCCAATTCCCCGACACGCATCCGGCGGCACTGAAACTCTCAGGCTCGCGGCAGGACAAGATCCAGTTTTTTTCCGAAGCCATTTTTGTCAACGACGAGCAAACAACGGCCCGGCTCATCACGGATGGTCGATATCGGGGTGATGTCCTTTTTGTTTTTGATCCGCAGCAACCTCCCCGGCTTATGCCGGAGGCTGATTTGGATCTCTCCCATCACCTTGCTCAGAATTTCAGGATCCATCCTGACTATACCGTCACGCGGTTTGACGCCAATTCTCTCAGACTCCGGGTCACGATGCCGCCGGGCAGCGGCGGCTGGTTGTTTTACAGCGATGTCTGGCATCCAAAGTGGGAGGCTGTCGCCATCGAAGATGGCCGGCGGCTGAAAATTTATCGCGCGATTCTGGCGTATAAGGCCGTCCAGGTAGAACCGGGAAAAAGTGAGATCGAGTTCCGATTTCATTCAAACCGCATGGCCGGACTGCATCTTATTTTTGGAATTAATTCAGTCCTTTGGCTGGCAGCGGGAATACTGCTTTTCCGGCGGTTCCAATCTACCGCCCAATGAAGTGCAAAATGCAAAATGTGCAAAATGGGGACGTTGATTGACAAATTGACAAATGAAGAAGGCCCCCCATGACGGGCATGGAGCTCGCCGTCGGATGTTATGGGCTTGTTTCCCCTCACAAGATACGGACCGACAGGGGCACGAACCCTTTTCATGATTTCTCACAGGCATTTGGTTATCAACAGGTTTAAAGAAACAATACTGCATCATCTACTTCCATCCGGCGGATATGATTTGTCAATTTGTCAATCAACGTCCCCAAATTGGGGGTTTGGGGGGCTTTCTTGACATTGTCCCCTCTGTTGTTTACTTAAAGAGTATGGCGCCTGATTCGGGACTGGACCTTTTGCTGGTCAATCCGGGGAATCGGCGGCGGGTCTATCAATCTCTCGGGACTGACCTTGCCGCCATTGAACCGCCACTTTGGTGCGGGATGATCGCTACCGTTGTCCGGAATTGCGGATTTCGCGTGCGAATCCTCGACGCCGAGGCTGAGGAATTGTCGCCCCGGCAGGTCGCGGAACAGATCGCTTCTCTCAATCCCGGATTGACAACCGTCGTCGTGTACGGACACCAACCGTCCGCATCCACTCAGAATATGACCGCCTCCGGCCAGATTTGCTCGGCGATCAAGGAAATCGACAAGGACCGGCAGGTCTTGCTGTTGGGCGGACACGTGTCGGCCCTGCCGGAACGGACACTGCGCGAGGAATCCGCCGATTTTGTCTGCGAGGGCGAAGGCCCCGCCACCGTGATCGGACTGCTGGAAGGCCGCGCTCCCCACGATCGCATTCCGGGACTCTGGTACCGGAGCCATGGACAAATCCAACACACGCCGACGGCGACTCTTCTGCAGAATCTCGACCGTGACCTTCCTCAGGTCGCGTGGGATCTTCTACCCATGGACAAATACCGGGCCCATAACTGGCACTGCTTCGGATCCGTCTTCCGGCGACAACCCTACGCTTCCGTCTACACCAGCCTCGGCTGCCCGTACAAATGCTCCTTCTGCTGCATCAACGCTCCGTTTGGGCGGTCCACCATCCGCTATCACAGTCCGGATCAGGTGATCGGCGAGATCGACATTCTGGTGAAACAGTATGGCGTCCGAAACCTGAAGATCGCGGACGAAATGTTCGTCCTTGATCTTGATCACGTCACCGGTATTTGCGACCGGATCATCGAGCGGGGGTATGATCTGAATATCTGGGCCTACGCCCGGGTGGATACGGTCAAGGATCGGATTTTGGAGAAGCTGAAACTGGCGGGATTCCGGTGGCTGGCTCTGGGGATCGAGTCGGGCAGTCAGTATGTTCGGGACGGGGCATCCAAAAAATTCGGGCAGGCCGACATTGTCCATACGGTTCGGGCCATTCAGTCGGCCGGAATTTCCGTCATTGGTAATTTTATTTTCGGGCTCCCGGACGACACACTGGAAACCCTGCAGCAGACCCTGGATATGGCCGTCGAACTCAATTGCGAATTCGCCAATTTTTATTCCGCCATGGCCTATCCGGGATCGCCGCTCTACAGTATGGCTCTCAAGGAGGGCTGGCCCCTTCCGGATGACTGGGACGGATTTTCTCAACACAGCGTCAAAACCCTGCCCCTCCCAACCAAACACCTTCCCGCTTCAGAGGTCCTGCGCTTTCGCGACCGGGCGTTCCAGGACTATTTCAGAAACCCCCGGTATCTTTCCTCCATCCTGAAGAAATTCGGTGATGAAACGGCCGAACACGTCAAGCTCATGGCTTCCCACTCGCTCGAACGCGCTTACGCCTAAGAAATAAATTTCGAAACGCGCGCAGTCTTTCCGGCGTGCCGATGTCGAAGAGAGGGACACGGCCCGGGAATCCGTAGAGACCTTTGCCTATCAGATTCGGAAATAATTCCTTTTCCAGGGATGAGGCTTTTCCGGGAGGAATTTGATCGAGGACAGACCGTTGAAACACGTAGACGCCCGCATTGATGTAGCGGACTGACCCGCCGGACTTCTTTTCTTCAAATTGACTGATCGCCGATGTCCGATCCAACCGGACATTCCCGCCGTCCCGGCGCGGCGAGCCGCCGGCGAGGCCGGCAGGGGCGAGCGCCACGGTCACCCGGGCGGCGGTTTTCCGGTGAAACTCGATCAGCCGGCGGTAATCGAGATCACAAATCGAATCTCCGTTGATAACCAAAAACGGATCCGTACGGATCTTCGGCCGGGCGTATCTGACCGCTCCCGCGGTGCCGAGCGGCCGTTCTTCCCTGGAGAATGTCAGTTGCGCCTCTGCCCGGACCGGACCGGCGACAGTCCAGTACCGCTCGATCTGCTTTGATCCGATCCCCGTACAGAAAATAAACCGATGGAATCCCCGGCCCATCAACCGATCCACCAGCAGACGCAGAAACGGCCGGCCGCCGATATCCGCCAGGACTTTCGGCCGGACTCCCAATACCGGTCGCAGCCGCAGACCCCGGCCGCCGCAGAGAATGACAACATCCGGGGGCGCCGCGCGGCGGGTCAAACGCGTTCGCGCGTATCGTCGGGCTGGTAAAAAATAATCTGGCTGCCGGAATGTTCCAGGGAAAGAGGGACGTGGAGGAGTTTGTGAAGGCGCCGGATGATGGAGGGATGATCCGCCGGCCTGGCGAACACCAGCATGAACCCGCCGCCACCGGCGCCCAGCAGTTTTCCGCCGATGGCTCCGGCTGACCGGGCCTGGTCATACATCTCATCGATGACCGGCGTTGAAATTTTGTCGCTCAGTTCCCGTTTCAGCATCCAGCCTTCATTCAGAAGTTCCCCAAAAGGATTCAGGGCGCCGCCGGCCGTCAGGAGGGACACGCCCTCGCCCACCATATCGTACATCCGGCCAAATAGCCGGCTTTTCCGGTCCGTGTTCTCCACAACCTCGCGGGCCACGACGGATGCGATCCGGGTAAATCCGGTGAAAAAGAGCAGGAGATACTGCCCGAACTCATCAAGCCGCGCCTGCGACAGGATGATGGGCGATACGGTGAAGGTTTCGTTGGGATGGAAATCGATTCGGTTGAGACCGCCGAATGCCGAGACGACCTGATCCTGGCAGCCGACGACCTCGTTAAGACGTTTTTGTTCGATCGTTATGGCATCCTGGGCCAGCTGGAGTTTGGTGATCATCTGCTGTTTCAATCCGTAGAGCGCGTTGAGCAGACCCACCGCGAACGTTGAACTGGACCCGATGCCTGTCCGGGCCGGCAAATCCGAGTCATGATGGATCTCAACTCCCCGCTCGATCCTCAGATAGTCCAGCGCCGACCGAACGACCGGATGTTCGATCTCCTGATTGGATTTCACCAGTTCAATTTTTGAATAGAGGATTCTTGACCGGTGCTCAAAAAACGGCGGGAGGTACCGGCAGGTCAGATAGCAGTATTTGTCGATCGAGGAGGACAGGACCGCGCCGGGATGGGATTTAAACCATGCCGGATAATCCGTGCCGCCGCCGAAAAACGAAATCCGAAATGGGCTCCGGCTGATAATCATCGGTTGCCGTGCGGCGTTTTTCGAAACACCGAATACCCATTGACGAGCTGCCGAATGCCGCGCTCGAGGGTCCATTCCGGCTGAAACCCGGCCGACGCGATCCTCGCGTTGGACACGATGTAATCCCGCTTGTCGACATCCTCGCCGATCGGCGCCTCCAGAAACACAAAGGAGGGAATGATTTTTTTGATCTCGCGGCAGAGTTCCAGTTTGGACAGGTTGGCGTCTTCAAGCCCGACGTTGTAGGCCCGGCCTTTCATCTGATCAAATCGGTCGATCCCGTGCATAAAAACCCGCGCCACGTCCTCCACATGAAGGTAATTCCTCTTGAACTGACCCTCAAACACCACCACCGTCCGGTCCGTCACCGCACGCCACACAAAATCGTTGACCAGCAGATCCATCCGCATCCGCGGAGAGACGCCGAATATGGTGGCCAGCCGAAACGAGATCGCGTTCGGCCTCGACAGGACCATCGATTCCGCTTCCACCTTGGTCACCCCGTAAAGACTGATCGGCCGAAGCGGCGAGTCCTCGGTGCAGGGGTTGCCCCTGTCGCCGATCCCATACCCGCTGTTGGTGACCGGAAACAACACCCGCTGATCGGCGGACAGAACCGAGCCGATCAGCCGGATGGCGTCCACATTGACGCTCCGAGCCGCCACCGGATCCTCATCGCACGCCGGCGCGCCGACGATCGCCGCGAGCGGAATGACGATATCCGCGGCGCGGGCAAGATCTCGAACCACGTGTTCGTCCCGGCAGTCTCCACGGACAATCCGGAACGCGTCAAACTCGCAGCAGTCCAGGAGACTGGTCTGACCGTACCGGAAATTATCCAGCACCGTGACCTGATAATTCGATTCGAGCATGCGGCGGGTCAGGATCGACCCAATGTATCCCGCGCCCCCTGTGATCAGCACGCGATGTGGCCCGGCCATGGGTGTTCCTACCTTTCCGTTTTCAGAGTCGAGCGATACCAGTCGACGGTCCGCGCAAGTCCATCCGCCAGCGGGGTGAACTGAAAGTCCCGCCACCGACCCGCATCATCTCTTTTGAGAACCTTTTTTTGTAGCCCAACAGGGCCGCGGGGGTCAAACCGAATGGGGCCTTGAAATCCGACCGCCCGGGCTACCGACTCCGCCAGGACACGAATCGGAATGCCGTCGTCCGCCGCCACAATCACGTGTTCACTTCCGCGGCGGCCGATGAGATCGACCAGCACCCGGGCTAAGTCACTCGAAAAAATAAACTGCCGGACTGCCGTTCCGTCACCCCAGACGGTAAACGGCCTGGCTTCCTTCTGAGCGTCCACGCATTTTCGAATCAACGCGCTCACCACATGCCCCCGGTCCGGATCGAAATCATCATGCGGACCGTAGACCGTCGCCGGCGTCACCGTCTGGAAATCGGCCCCGTCCTGCCTGGAAATCAGCCGGCCCTGGACATCCATCACACGCTTCGCGTATCCATACCCGAGATTTCCCTCGAATGGCAATCCGACATGCAGATCCTCCGGCGCGGCCGGGCGGGCCGGGGGAAATGAAAAAGCGCAGCTCGACAGGACAGCGACCAGCCGGCGCACGCCCGCGGCGCGCGCGCAGGAAAGAACGTGGGTATTGATGAGAAGGTTATCCGTCAGCAATTCCACGTTCTTCATTTCGTTTTCCTTTACCCCGGCCGCGCGCTCGGCCAGATGCAAAACCGCCTCCGGTTTGACCGATTGAAACAGCCGGGCCGCGGCGGTGGCGTCGCGCAAATCGGCGTCGCGCTTTGAGACACAAGTCGCCGCCGGAATCAGTTCCTGAACCGCCCGACCGATCACGCCGCCGGCGCCGGTTACCAGAATCCGCGGACTCATCCCAGAACCGATTTCGCCAGCGCGCAAATCTCATCCACCGCCGGCAGACCCAGAGAGGGATGGTTCGGGAAAAAAAATCCGGTGTGATAGATACGGTCCGCGTTCGGGAAATGCGACTCGCCATATCGTCCGGTCCAGAACGGATGAAGGCCGAGATTGCCGGCCGTAAAGAGACGCGTCTCAACGCCGCCCGACTCAAAGGCCTCCACGATCCGGCGGCGAGTCTCAGGATCCGGCGCCAGCGCGGCTGTGTGGATGCTGCAGACGCGGCTGCCGGCCGCTGGGACCTGGAACTGGAGTTTCGATCGCAGGCGCGACACGTACCGGTGATGATTTTCCTCTCGGCGGGAAATGATCTGTGGGAGTTTATCGATCTGGCCGATCCCGATAAAGGCGTTGAGTTCCGTCGATCGCAGATTGAATCCGGCTTCATAAAAGACAAAGGGCTGATGAAAATCGTCCACCCGGTGCCGGGCCATCAGCCGCGCCTGACTTTCCCGGCCAAGGTCCTTCCCCCAGCCGTGGCTTCGGAGCATCAGCAGCGTCTCATGCAGATCCGGATCGGACGTCGAGACCATCCCGCCTTCGATGGTCGACATCTGGTGCCCGAAATAAAAAGAAAAACTCGACAGATCGCCAAACGTCCCCACAAACCGGTTTTCGCAGCTCGCCCCGATCGCGGCACAGGCGTCCTCCATCAACAGAAATCCGTATCGGTCTTTCAGTTTCAAAACCTCATCCACCCGCGCCGGCACGCCCAGCACATGGACCAGGATGACGGCCGACGGGGAATGCCGTTTGAGAAGGGATTCGAGATGGTCGATATCCAGCGCGAATGTCTCCCGGTCCGACTCGCAGAGGATCGGCTCAAATCCCAACTGGATCGCCGGCGACACGGTCGTCACCCATCCCGTGCTGGGCACGACGACTTTCATATTTCTCAGTCGGCCCGACGTTTTCAGAACGCCGTACATCAGGAGATTCGCGGATGATCCCGAATTGCAAAACACCGAATGACTCGATCCCAGCCACCGGCTCCACTTCGACTCGAACTCGGCCGTCACGTCGCCAAGGGTGAGCCGCGGGTTGGTTTGAAGCCAGGCGATCAATCGGTCCAGGTCGGCCGAATCGATGGTGTCTTCCGCCAGAGCATATGGGATCGGCTTCATGCTAGAAGGGTCCCTTAAATGGACTCATCAGCGGCCCAACGGCGGCGCCGGATGTTTCCCGGCCCATCATGCCGAGAACCGCGGCGGCGATTTTCCGGGCGCTGGGATAAAACTCGTTCTCCAAAGGCTTGCTGACCGGGCACGTCACCGGCTGATTGCCCATCCGCCGCACGGGACAGGACAGAGCTTCGAACGCATCCTCCGCGAGCATCGCTGCGATTTCGGCGCTGACGCCGCACGTCACCCAGCTGGTGTCGATGATCAGCGCCTTTTTGGTCTTGAGAACCGATTTCAGGATGGTTTCCTTGTCCAGCGGCACAAGCGTTACCGGGTCGACGATCTCCACGCTGATGTTTTGTGTCTCCAGAAACTCCGCCGCTTTGAGCGCCTCGACCGCCATGTAGGAATTGGCAATGATCGTGAGGTCTTTTCCGGCGCGCCGGATGACCGCCGGACCGATTGCCGTTTCGTACGGCCGCTCGGGCACATCGCCCTTGAGATAATAGAGAAGCCGGTGTTCAAACAGGATGACGGGGTTGGGATCCGCGATCGCCGCCATCAAGAGTCCCTTGGCGTCGGCCGGCGTCGTGGGCATGGCGACTTTGATTCCGGGCACATGCATGAAAAACGACGGCAGGCTCTGCGAGTGCTGCGCTCCCTGACCCCAGCTTCGGCCGATTACCGCGCGGACGACGATCGGCACGGATGACTGTTCGCCGAACATGTAGTGCCATTTGGCGGCGAGGTTGAGGAGTTGATCCATAGCCAGATACAGGAAATCGGCGCGGATGTGGATATGAACCGGTTTCAGCCCCCCCAGCGCCGCGCCGATCGCCACGCCGGTCATCGCCGCTTCCGCCAGCGGCGTGTCAAAAATCCTGTCCGGGCCGAACCGCCTGAGAATTCCCTCGGTGCTTCCAAAAACAGATTTGTGATCATCGACGCCGATCCCCATCACGATGACCGTCGGGTCGTGGTCCATCGCCTGTCCGAGACCCTGGGCAAGCGCCTGGCCGTAATTGAGGATCATGAGGGTTGCTTGAAAACCCCTCGATACAGATCATCCGAATCCGGAAACGGGCTTCCCTCCGCAAATGACACCGCTTCCTCGATCTCCTTCCGAATGTCTTCTTCCCACAGGTCAAATTGGTCGGCTGTGATGCCCAACTCCTCAAGAACCCGGTGGGCGCGGCGAATGGGATCTGACGCTTTGGCGGCGGCCAGTTCCACCGGGTCCCGATACGACTCCTGATGATCCTCCCCCGGCCCGACATGCTCCTTGACGCGATACGTCATGAATTCCAGAAGTACCGGCGCTCCGCCCGATCGAACCGACTGGATCGTTTCGGTCATGGTCCGGTAGACGTCAAACACGTCATTTCCGTCATGCCGGCTGCCGATCACCCCCATCGCCTCTCCATATATATATAGGTTCGGCCGGCGGTGCCGGCTGGACACCTTTGAATGGACGGCAAGGCCATTATTTTCGCAGACGAAAATGACCGGCAGATTTTTAAGCGCGGCAAAATTCAAACTTTCATAAAATATCCCCTCATCCAGCGCGCCGTCGCCGAAAAATGCCACGCTCACCCACTTGCGCCCCAATCTCGCCGACGCCAGAGCGTCGCCCGTCGCCACGGGTATGGTGCTGGCCACAATCGCCGAACAGCCGATAAGCCCGACCTCCGGCGCGACCAGATGCATCGACCCGCCCTTGCCCTGGGCCGCGCCGTCTGCCCTGGCATAGAGTTCGGCGAACATTTTCTTCAGGTCACCGCCTTTGGCGATGAAGATTCCGTGACTGCGGTATGTCCCGTACAGGCGGTCCGTCCGGTCCATCGCCAGGCACACTCCCGCAGCCGTCGCCTCCTGACCGATCGACAGGTGGATGGGACTCTGGATGCGATCGCTGGGATATAGTTCGGATATTTTTTCCTCCACCCGCCGGATCCTCAGCATCGTCCGATACAGATTCGACGCCATCGAAACATCCACGATACCCTTCATCGACTCTTTCATCCTAAAGGGATAAATATCGAATCCAAGCCCGTCAAGCCGACAGGTCGGAGTTCCCGGAGCCTCATGAGCGCGGGGCGGCCGGGGGAGATATCTGGTTCAGCCGGTTTAAATGATGTCTGGCTTTCCAGTGGTCCGGGTTCCATCGCACTGTTTCTTGAAACTGAATCCGGGCCTCCTCAATCCGGCCAAGACCGGCCAGGACGTATCCGAGGTTGTAATGCGCTTCCGAGAATTCCGGATTCCACCGGCATGCCTCGCGATACGCGTCCACCGCTTCGGCGTGCCGGCCGGTGTGGAACAGCGCGTTTCCAAGATTATAGTGGGCTTTGGCGTAATCCACTTTCAGCCGCACCGCGACCTTGAAATGGTCAATCGCTTCCGCCAGGCGGCCTTTGAGAGCGAGCGCGTTTCCGAGATTATTCTGGGATTCCGGATTCGCTGGCTGGATTTGGACCGATTCGATAAAGTGAGGCAGCGCCCGATCAACGTCTCCCGCGTCAAGGAGCGCCTTGCCGGCGTTGTAATGCGCCATCCAGTTTCCCGTCGTCACTGAAATCGCGCGCTCGAACACCGTCACGCTGTCCCGCCAATGCCGGACCTGCCGCCAGCTCGCGACGGAACACATCAGGATGATGAACACAGCCGCCGCGGAAAGGACCGTCGGCCGGGGGCGCCATTTGTTAGAAATCAGGTCGGGAACACCCCAGGCCAGCACAACAAATAATCCCATGTGCGGAGCGTATGTAAACCGGTCGGCGATGGTCGAATTCACCAGACCGACCGCCGGCAGAAGCGAAACCACAAACCACAGCCAGGCAAAAAGCACCCAGGGTCTCCGAATACCCAGCCGGATTGACACCACGGTAATTCCCAGAAAAAGCGCGGCGGACGCGGCGACGGTGACCGGATTAAGAAACGCGTCGGCGGGCGGATAATAGATCGCCAGATCCACAGGCCAGACCGTCAGACCCAGATATCGAACATAAGAAACGATCGGCGTCGCCAGCATCTCGCCATAACTTGGATGCCGAAACGCCTGCGGCTGACCGACCAGAAGCGTGATCACCGCCGATGCGGCCGACAGGCCCAACAAGGGAACTTTCTCGAGCAACACCCGCATCCAGACCCGGACATCCAGAGGCCGGATCGCCAGCCGGTTGAGGGGCCAGTAGTCGAGGACCAGGAGCAAAATCGGCAGCGTTACCATCATCGGTTTGCTCATCAAACTCAGAAGAAAAGCCGCACAGACCCACCCGTATCGCCCGATGGATGGTTTCAAGACATGCCGACGATAGGCCTCGATGGCCATGAGCCCGAACAGGGCGCTCAGGACGTCTTTGCGTTCCACCACCCAGGCGACCGATTCGACCCTCAGCGGATGCAGAAGAAACAATGCCGCCGAACATGCGCTCGCCCAAAAGGCGCCGGTCAGGCGATGAAAAATATGGAGGAGCAAAAGACCGTTGAGAAGGTGGATCAGAAGATTCGTCAGATGATGGCCGGCGGGATTCATGCCGAACAGATGAAAATCGATCATCCGCGACACAAACGTCACCGGCTGCCAGTAATCGGCGTTGGGAGCATCCTCAAACAGGTCGGCGGTCAGCGCCCATTTGAATCCCTCCCAGGTCAGGCCCGGCCGAATATGAACGTTTTCCGTGACATACACATTGTCGTCCAGATTGATGAAATCACAGGTTCGAACGTCCCAGAATGCGGCGCACACCAGCACGGCCAGGACCGCGACGACCGCCATCCGAATCCGCCGGTCAGCCGCATCGCCGACTGAATCCCGGCGATGTTTCTGATCACCGGACTGCGCGGACCGTTCCGGTTTCTTTTTCGATTTGCCTATTTCCAGAACAGCTTGTCCTCCACAAGCGCATAAACGCAGGACAGCGCGACCCGGTAGTGCCGGATCCGGCTTTCACTCCCGATCCGGAGCGGTTCATGTCCTGGAATCTCACTGATCCGGACCCCTTTCAGGCCGGCACGCAACGCCATTTGCGGCTCCCAGCTCACGTACCGGCCGATATGCCGCTCCCACAAGTCCGGCCGCGGAACGCGCAGGTCCAGCCGGTCGATCAAATCCCGCCGAAACCCGCGGTAGATCACCATCGCGTCCGTATATCGGTACCCGGCCAGGCCGCCGATGAATTTCGTAAACACCCAGTTGCCGATCGACGTCATCACCGTATCGTCCTCACTTTTCGCCCAGTCCATGTAGCGCGACACAATCACCAGATCAAATCCCTGCCGGAGCCGGTCGACCAGAGGAGGAATGTATTCGGGCAGGGAATTGCCGTCGGGGCTGAACGTAATCACGAAGTCGCCCCGGATTCGGGGCCAGGCTTCAATATACGCCTGCCGGATGCCCTTTCGATTCTGCCGGACGACGTCGTATCCGCGGTCCGCGGCGTATTCCAGCGTCCCATCGGTCGAACCGCCGTCGATCACCAGAACCTGGTCCACCCATTCCGGCCGGACCTGGGGCATGATCGCGCGCATGCCCTGAATTTCGTTCATTGTCGGAACCACCAGCGTAATGGAGCCTGCCTTGCCCAATGCGTCGCTCATCCGGAACCTCGCTTTCCCGATCGGCGGGAAGAATAGCTTATCAGCTTGAACCTGTCGCCGATCCGCAGCATCGCCCGGACCTGTTCGTGGCTGATTCCCAGAACTTTCGACGCCGCCTTGAGACTCCCGCCATGCGTATAGGCCGCCCGAATTTCCATCAGGTTCCGGTACACGGACAGCGCCCTCAAGTCAAACGGCTTGGAGAGATCAATCCGTTTCGAAAAAATCTGACGAAGCCGCGCCGTCTCATACGCGTTCAGCGGTTGATGGCGCTTAAGATGCGCGATCATCTTTTCGCTGACCCCGTATTCCCTCGAAAAACAGTAGGCCGCAGCGGGCGTCGACAGATGGCGGCGGGCCCAGTTGCGCGCCACGTCGAGCCTGTCCATCCATACCGTCGATGTCTCATCCACAGGAATAAAATCCATTCCCAGATCCAGCCCCAGATCGTTCAATACCCGCCGCACCTTCTGGATGCTGGCCGGACCCAGCGACGGGAACCGGGCGAGCCCTTTGGGAGTCTTCGTGACCAGATCCCCCAGCCGCTCAATCTGGGCCAGATGCAGCCGGCCGACGAGATCATCCGAAAATCCGCTCTGCTCGACCGGCAAGCCCATCAGCACCGTTACATCCGCCGTCTTCGCGGACATCCCTTTCGTGAATTCCCACTCCCATCCGTTTCCGGCAAGCCGCTGTTTCAGCGCCGCCAGCGATCGGCGGCCGAAATTTCGAATTTTCAAAAGGTCGCCCGGTTGCGTCTGCCTGACCTGTTCGACCGTATGGATGCCCGCCGCTTTGAGGCTTCGATAGACGCGGGAGGGCAGATTGAGCCGTTCGATCGGCGCGGGCGGCGCGATTTCTTCGGAAGCCCGGCGGGCGGATGCGGAAAATGGATTCGGCGTGTCCTCTTGAAAACTCATCAATCTACGATTATTCTCCTTCGCTGTTCATTATTCAAGTGGAGGCGACGCCGGAGATGAGCGTACCAAACACGATTGTCAAAATCGTCAACAAACACGGGCAAATCGAGGATTTTGATCTGTCCAAAATCGTTCGATCCATCAACGCGGCCATCCTGGACGTCCAGGGCAATAATCTCGGCATTTCCCAGCACCGCGCCCTTCGATACGCCAAATGCGTCGCCGCCCGGGTCTACCGGGAATATTACGACCTCGATTGGATCAAGACGCAGTTTGTTGTCCAGTACATCAATTATGAGCCGGGCGAACGCGTTGCCCGTCTCGACGGAGCTTTCATCACCGTCCGGATGGCCTACTGTCTTCTTGAACGATTCAGGGACCAGATGGGATCAAAAAAAGTCCAGGACCACCCAGCCGACCTCGAGGCGTTCATCCGGTCGGTGATCGACTCGACCACGATCGACCCCAAATACACCGAAGGCCTCTTTCCGAAATGCACAGACCAGACCCTCGCCGAAATGACCGGATACCTGGTCCAGCAGGTGCTGGATATGGCCGGACACAAGACCGATCCGCACGTGCTCTGCCCCACGCGCGAGTACATCCAGGACACGGTGGAAAAGGAGCTCAAGGACATCGGCGAGATTGAAGTCGCGGAAGGGTACATGATCTATCGGGAGGGCCGGCGAAAAATTCATTTCAGGGACATATCGGAACTCCAGTTCACCCGCGACGGCGTCCCGCGCGACCACGTCCGGCGAGTGCTGGAGTGGAACATCGACAACGACTGCGACAGCGTGTTTGCGCTGAACAACTGGATCCTGGGCCGGAATGGCAGGGACTTCCGGGATTTGATCCGGCTGGCCGAAGAGCGGTTTCGAGACGACATCCTCGACACCGCGCAAAAAATCCTCGACTTAAAACGCGTCGTCTCCGTCGTCGTCATCGCCGGCCCCTCCTGCTCCAACAAAACAACAACCACCGTCATCATCGGCAACGAACTCAAAAAGGAAAAACTCCGATTCCGACAACTCAACGTCGACGACTACTTCTTCGACCTGGCCCAGCAGCCGAAGGACGAGTTCGGCGATTACGATTTCGAGATGCCGGAGGCGATCGACATGGAGCTGTTGAACAGGCAGCTGGAGGACCTTCTTCAGGGAAGGGAAATTCAAAAACCAAAATATAATTTCAAAAAAGGCCGGCGGGATGGATCCGAACCGTTCCATCTCGAGGAGGGCGAGATCATCCTGATCGACTGTCTCCATGGCCTCTATCGCAATCTGACGGCGGCGGTGCCTCAGAATAAAAAATTCCGCATCTACATCGAGTCGATGAACGTCATCCGCGACATCAACGGCGCCTGGACGCGCTGGGCCGACGTGCGCATGATGAAACGCATGATCCGGGATTCCCGTCACCGCGGCTACAGCACCGACCAGACCCTCGCCCACTGGCCCTATGTCCGAAAGGGAGAGCTCAAGCACATCATCCCCTACATTTTCTCCACCGACAGCGTGATCAACGCGGGTCTGCCCTATGAACTCTCGGTCCTCAAATTCGCCCTCAAAGACCTTCTGCCCGGAACCGAATTCGTCCACCGGCTTCGGGGCGAGGGCCGGCTGGACCCGTATGTCCGCGGATTGCGGGTCCATTCGCTCCTGGCCACCGTGGAGGAATTCGGGACTTGGGATTGGATTCCGAATACTTCGCCGATCCGCGAATTCATTGGCGGTTCGTCCTATATCATCCCGCATAACGAATAACTGTCTCCCGACCGAATCGACATGAAGGCCACCCGGATCGCTCTGGCCGCAGGCGGAACGGGCGGGCACCTTTTTCCGGCGATCGCCGTGGCCGAGGAAATCTGCGGACAGCCGCGAGAAGGCTCGGTTGTTCTTCTCGCGGCGGATCGCCCACTGGATCGCCAGGTCCTGAACGGCCCAGACCGGACGATGGGCAGGGCCTTCCGGGCGGTCTATCTGAAGGGCGGCGCGTTCGGGGGGCAGTCTCCATGGAAAAAAATCATCTCACTGATTTTTCTGGCCCAATCGGTTGTCTCCGCCTGGTGGCATCTGGCCGACTGCCGGTATCTCGTCGCGTTCGGCGGATATGCTTCCGTCGCGGCGGTCCTTGCGGCGCAATTGCGTGGGATTCCCATTTATCTCCATGAGCAAAACGCCGTCCCGGGCCGGGCCAACCGACTTCTGGCCCGATTCGCCAAAACAATTTTCCTGACCTTTGATGAGGCCCGAGACGGGTTCGGCCCGGCGAAGGACAAGTGCCTCCGGATCGGTTGCCCGGTCCGCAAAAAGGTCCTGATGGAACGCGAAACCCACCAACGCGGCCGAATGCGGCTGATCGTCATCGGCGGCAGCCAGGGATCAAAATATTTTATCGATTTCTTTCTCGGACGGCCGGAATTCTTCGCCTGGCTGCTGGATCGCGTCGATTTCCTCTTCCTGGCGGGATCCAAACTCTCGGACACAGCGGCCGCGCGACGGCTCGTTGAAAACGCGCGGTACCTCCGAGCCAGTTTCACCCTCCTGCCGTTTCTCGAAAGAATGGGCCCCGCCATCCGGACCGCCGACATCATCC
>CAZHRJ010000004.1:0-10063 GCA_964534765.1 uncultured bacterium | reverse complement strand
CCTGGCCCGCGCCGGCGCCTCGTTTCTGGCGGAATGGGCGAGCGTCGGGAAATCACGCACCGTGCTGGTGCCGTTTCCGCAGGCGCTGGACGATCATCAGACGGCAAATGCCCGGGCGCTCGCGCACGACCGCCACTCCCTGGCGGAGTTGCGGGTGATTGAGGAATCCAGGCCGGTAGAACTTGAACAGTGTCTGCACGCCTATGTACTGGCCGGGCCGGTGCCGCCGCCCGAATCGTTTTCCGACCGGCACGCCGGCGCCGCGATCGGGATTCTCGAGACCGTTCTGGCGGGCTGAGTGCTGACCGTCGTTTTGTACGGTGATCCCGTTCTCCGGAAAAAATCCGATCCCATCGAAAAACCTGTCGCGGTCCGCAAGCTGGCGGCGCGAATGATCGACTGCATGAAAAATCAGGAGGGTGTAGGACTCGCGGCGCCGCAAATCGGCCAGTTGATCCGGATGGCGGTAATCAGTCACCCGGTCGAAATGCCCAAACCGCTCACCATGATCAATCCGGCCGTCCTGGAGCGGTCGGATGAACTGGGGTTTATCGAGGAAGGGTGTCTGTCCGTCCCCAGGGTCACCGTTTCCGTCGCCCGGCCGAGAGCCGTCCGGATCCGATACACGGATTTGAAGGGCCGCACGATCGAGCGTGAATTTCTTGATTTGCTCGCCCGCATTGTCCTTCACGAATGCGACCATCTCGATGGAAAACTCATCGTCGACCACATGGACATTCAAACCCGATTGAAGTTTGAAGCCAGTCTGCGCAAACCCGCCGGGAAAAAAATGGATAATGGGTGAAATGTGAAATGGAAATGTGTGAAATGTGAAATGGGGACGTTGATTGACAAATTGACAAATCATTTCCGGGCGACGGCATGAAAAATACCCTGCCGGTTGTCGTTTTTATGGGCAGCGGGACATTTGGGTTGCCCGCCCTCCGGCATCTGGCGGGGCGCGCGGACATCCGCCTGCAGGTCGTGACCCAGCCCGATCGGCCGGCCGGCCGCGGGCGGGCTGACCGGCCGACGCCTGTGGCGGAATATGCGGTAAGCGCCGGGCATCCTTTGAAAAAATATCCCAGCGTCAACGTTCCTGAGGTGATTGATGAATTACGATCGATCCGGATGGACTATTTGATCGTCTGCGATTTCGGCCAGATTCTGAAGCCCGCCCTTCTGGCGCTGCCGGGTGCCGGACCATACAATCTTCACGGTTCGATTCTACCCGCCTATCGCGGCGCCGCGCCCATCCAGCGAGGCATCCTGGACGGCGTCGCGCAAACAGGCGTCACGCTCCTTCGGGTCACGGAAAAGTGTGATGCGGGGCCGATCGTTTCACAGTCGACAACCGATGTTGGGCCCGACGAGTCCTTCGGGTCCCTTCATGCCCGGCTCTCCGAAATGGTCATGCCGCTCCTCAAAACTTTTCTGGACGAGTCTCTGGCCGGACGGCGGCCGCGGGAGTATCCGCAGGATGACAGTCAGGCGACGATGGCGCCCAAGATTAAAAAAGAGGAGTTGCGGCTCGACTTCCATGAGCAACCTGATCGGGTCCATAGGCGTATTCGCGCCTTTTCGCCCGAACCCGGGGCTTACGCCTTCTGGAACCAAACCCGTCTGAAATTGATCACCGCCACCCTATCAGCCACGGCGCCAACCCCGGACAAGGGGTCGACACCGGCCGGCGGCGCCGTTTGCCCGACGGCCGACAAGCGGTTCCTGGCCATTTTCTGCGGAGGCGGGTGGATTTTCGTCAGCGACCTGCAGCCCGAAGGCGGCCGGATCCTCTCATCCCGGGACTTCCTGAACGGCCACCCCGCCTTCGCCTATGCGACGTTGACTTAGCCGACCCTCTAAAATTTTATTGGCATCTGCCAAGAACGTGTGAAGTTCACAGGCCGTCTGCCGCATCCGCGCGCGCGGTCACCGTTTTATATACTCTTCCAATGTTTCCAAATTCTCTTTTAAATCCGGCCGATGGGGGTCTATATCTTTTACTCGTCGCAAAGCCTTTTTCGCCAAATTGTATTTTTCAACTGCAACATATCGTGCAAATATTTCTTCATATCTGCCAGCCATAGTTTCGTTAGGATTTAATGGTCGGTGTTCCAATTTACACACTGGATTATCAAAGAGCCGACTCAAGGCCTTCTTGTATTCTAGACCGGGGGTCGGCTCCGCCAAACAGCCGGTATGATTGTACGCATCCCACCAACCTTGGATAATGTGCGCTCCAAATTCATGCGCGATCACACGTGCCAAGGATAGAATCTGATCATCATCGGACAATCTGGTAACTCGCATTTTATCAATTTCGGGGTCGCCACTGAATATCAGAAAGGTGGAGATAACGCTCTGCGGCATCTCTTCGATAGCCAGGCCATTTGCGAGCCCACCTGTAATCAGTGTGTGCGGAGGTAGATCTTGAAGCGCATCGTCAATGAGCATGACGTTTGTCAGGATCAAATTATCCTTCACGGCTTCAGGCCACATACCCTTGAAGACCCTGTGCCAATACCAAAGGCTATGTTTTCTTGGCTCGCCGGCATCGAGATAAGGAATGCCATGGTCCGATTTTAGCTCCCTCCATTTTCGTATTTTTTCCTCATAGAGCCTTAATAAAATTAAGGCCCGATTTTCTTTTTTCTCAAGCTGGTGTTTGAGTGAATCGGAAGTATATGCCATGAAATCTTCCATGGGCAATTTCTGCAGATTTTTCTCCTGATGAGAAATAAACCTTTCGATATTGTCTGTACCGTCCAAGGCGTAAGGGATTCCGAGCCATTCTTGGGGGAGGGGCGGATCTTGAAGATGTGCGTTGATATACAGATCAATGTCGTCATGTCGGGCAATCCTAAATACCGTTTTCTTTCCATACCATTTTTCAATCCATTGAGAGGCGAGTTCTAATGCCAATTTTATTTTGTCCTCTGAAACGGAGGGCAAACGTGGATCGTTTACGAGGACGACCGAATAAGTTGTAGTTTCCCCGGCCGGCGCTTCATGAGGTTTCCCACAAGAGATCAGAGTTATAATTACAATCGTAATCGTTATCAGAATTTTCTTCATATTATTATTTCCCGTCCGATCCCCCCGATTCAATATATTTTCAGTTTCCTTATGATTTTTTCTATATGATCAAAATCTGAATCATTATGAAGAAGTGATAGATTGTTTTCTATTGCTGTTTGAACGATCAGACAGTCAACGGTGCTGGAGATCATAAATCCCCGGCTCCTACATTTTTTATAGATTTCCGCGGCATCTGAAAATGAATTTTTCCCCTTTTGTAAATCATAAAATCGTTGGGTATCCAGATATTTTTTTAGTTCATCATAATCTTTCTCTGTGTCGCTACCCTGAAGCAATTCTTGGTAAATATAAACATTTATCCCAAAGGGAATCTCCATAGCAAGGACGTGTCTAAATTTCTCAACCTTTTTGTTGTCATTTTCTCTGAAAAAATCAATCAAAACCGAGGTATCTACCAGAAGCAACGGTCAGGCTCCTTTTCTAAGTTTTTTGTAGTCATAGTGAGGATCGAAATGGATTTTACCCCTCAGATCGAGTAAATCCAATCTCTGCCTATTTTTGACGAATTCCTCCAGGGCCAAATCAATCAACGCCTTCTTTGTTTTGACGGGAGCATATTCAAATGCCGCTTTAACCAGTCTGTCGTTTAGATCGATGTTCGTTCTGCTCATTGTGTACACCTCCTTATACACATATTAAGGTGTAATAATTCATTTGTCAAACGATTACCCGATCTCCCAAAATTCTTGTTTAAAAAGGTGTGGGTACAAGATAGGCTTGCGAGGTCTCTTCTTGAAACGCCGCCGAGTGTCGAAGAGCCACGCGTACGGCGGAAGAGCAATGATATTGGCTGAAATTGGAGGAAAAGAGACCATGGGTGAGATCAGTTTTGATGAGTACAAGGGCCGGGCGATGATGGTGATCGCAAACGGGCCGACGGACCGCTTTCCGTTCAAGTTTGGACTCAAAAAGGCGAAAATGGTGGTGGAGCACATTGAGGACATCAAGAAATGGGTGGCCGAGCAGGAGGCCCTGCAGGCGACCTTGAAGGCCGACACGGCGGACTCCGCGGAATAGGACCGACCTTCCATGGTCTAGATCAGCCATTTTTCCAGGGTAGCCGGATGTGATCGACCCCGAACTTTTTTTAAATCTCGCCTATGTCCTGATGGTTCTCGGCCTGATCGTACGGGATATCCTGTGGCTGCGGATATTTCTCGTCAGCTCTCAGACCTGTTTCATCTCGTACGCGCTGGCCACCGATAATTTCTCGATGACCGCCTGGAACAGCGCATTCATAGCCATCAACGCCGTCCAAGTCGCCCGACTCGCCTGGGAACGCCGGCCCGTGCCGTTGCCGGCTGATTTGGAGGACATCTACAAAAAAGTGTTTTCGGTCATGACCCGGCGCGAATTTCTCTATTTCTGGGAAACGGGCCGTATTCAGTCGGCGACGGATCAACTCCTGATCCGCGAAGGCGACGCGCAAAAAGAATTGTCCCTCATTGTGTCAGGAACCGTTTGCGTCAGCAAAGAGGGTCTGCCCGTTGTGCGGCTATTTTCGGGACAATTCATCGCCGAAATGAGTTTTCTAACCGAAGAACCCGCCTCGGCGGATGTCCACGCCGACGGCGCGGTTTCCTTCATCTCATGGGACCAGCAAAAGCTCGCCAATTTAAAACAGGTCAATCCCACTCTGCTCATCAAACTCCAGGCAATCCTCGGCAAGGACCTCACCCATAAACTCAAAATGCTCTCCCGGAAACTAAGCTAACCGAACACGCTGTCAAATATACGGTTACGCCATTTCCAACAGGAGGGGAATTTACTCTTGGGGTGGAACAAGAGACAATGTAGAGTTTAGCATGGGGCTGTCGGCAGGCCAAGAGCGGGTTGAATCAGGGGAGGTTGGTGGGTTGTCATGCCTGACTGGATAGACGTACGCGGTGCGCGGGTTCATAATTTGAAGAATATCGACGTGCGGATTCCGAAGGACCGGTATGTGGTCATCACGGGTCTGTCCGGGTCCGGCAAGTCGTCGCTGGCGTTCGACACTCTGTTTGCCGAGGGCCAGCGGCGGTTTGTCGAGTCGTTGTCGGCGTACGCCCGGCAGTTTCTCGGCCAGATGGACAAGCCGGACGTCGAAAGCATCACCGGTCTTTCCCCGGCGATCGCGATCGACCAACGGGCCTCGTCCGGCAATCCTCGCTCGACGGTCGCGACGACAACCGAGGTCTACGACTACCTGCGTTTGCTCTACGCCCGCGTCGGGGATCCGTTCTGTCCCAAGTGCGGTCAGCCGGTGCGGGGATACACGGTGGACGAAATCGTCCGAAAATTTTTCGATCTGCCCGAAGGCGAGCGGGTGCAGGTCCTCGCGCCGGTCGTCCGCGGCCGGAAGGGCGAGTTCGGGGAACTCTTCACGAAACTGCGCATGTCCGGGTTCGTCCGCGTCAGGATCGACGGGCAGATCTACTACCTGGAAGACGCGCCCAAGCTGGACAAAAAACACAAGCACACCGTCGATGTTGTCGTCGATCGATTGACCGTCAAGGCTCAAATCAAGGACCGGGTCACGGCATCGATCGAGACCGCCCTCACGGTCGGCGAGGGCCGGGTGAGTTTTCAAGTCGGTGACGACGGCGCACCGGGGGAACAGGTCTTTTCCAATTCGCTCTCCTGCCCGGCGTGCGACATCAGCCTGCCCGAGATTGAGCCGCGAACGTTTTCATTCAACAGCCCCTACGGCGCGTGCGAGGGCTGTTCGGGGTTGGGGTCGAGTCTTGAATTTGACGAGAGTTTGATCATCGGGGATGAGACCAAATCGATCGCGGAAGGCGCGCTCTTTCCGCTGCGCAACCGTGAATCGTTCCTGTACCGGCAGGTTCAGGCCCTGGCCGATGATCTGGGATTTGATCTATCGACTCCGTTTCGGAATCTCCGGCCGGACATTCGGAAAACCGTTTTATACGGCGGGTCAAACCGTGAATTGACGGTTCACATCCAGAAACGCAACCGCACTCTATCCTACCGGACCGACTTCCCGGGTTTGATGCCCTATCTCAAAGACCGCTATGAAAATTCCAATTCCATCAATGTCCGCACGGGTCTTCGGCACTACATGGCCCACAAAATATGTCCCGCCTGCAACGGCGCGCGGCTTCGGCCGGAGGCCCTGGCGGTCAGAGTGAGCGGCAGGACCATCGCGCAGGTGAACGCGATGACGATCACCCAATCCGCGCGGTTTTTTGAAAGTCTCGTTTTTGAAGGCGCGAAAGCCAGGATATCGGCCCCCATACTCAAGGAAATCCGCGCGCGGCTGGGATTTATGGAAACGATCGGGCTGTCCTATCTGACGCTCGACCGCAGAGTCGGCACTCTGTCAGGTGGAGAAGCCCAGCGGATCAAGCTGTCGACCCAGATCGGATCCGCCCTGTCCGGCGTGCTCTATGTCCTTGACGAACCCTCGATCGGTCTCCACCAGCGGGACAACGCCCGGCTTCTGGATACATTGAAACGGCTCCGGGATCTGGGCAACACGGTCGTTGTGGTTGAGCATGATGAGCAATTCATCCGGGAAAGCGACTACGTGGTGGACATGGGCCCCGCGGCCGGCGAGCACGGCGGCCAGGTTGTCTTCGCCGGCTCCCCGGCTCAGCTGCTTGAACAGAACACCTCCACCGCCCGATACCTGCGGCTGGGCGCCCGGAAACTCGATGTGCCCAGGCTCTCGCAGCCGCCCAAACGATTCATGGAAATCCGCGGCGCCGCGGAACACAACCTCAAAGACATCACCGTATCCCTTCCGCTTGGCCGGCTCGTCACCGTTACCGGGGTGTCGGGATCGGGCAAAAGCACGCTGGTCTACGACGTCCTCTACAACACACTCGCCCGGCACCTCCACAACGCTCACGTCGTTCCCGGCCGGTGCCGGGGGATTCAGGGGATCAAGCAGATCGACAAAGTCATCAACGTTGACCAGTCGCCGATCGGCCGGACGCCCCGGAGCAATCCCGCGACCTACACGGGTCTTTTTTCATTCATCCGGACGCTCTTTTCGAGTCTTCCCGAATCCAAAGTCCGCGGATTCACCCCCGGCCGGTTCAGTTTCAATGTTCCCGGCGGCCGGTGCGAGCGGTGTGAAGGCGACGGGATGTTGCGGATCGAGATGCAATTCCTATCCGATCTCTATGTGACCTGCGACCTCTGTCAGGGCCGGCGGTATAACGGTGCGACGCTGGACGTCGCCTATCATGAAAAATCCATCGCCGACGTCCTCGACCTGCCGATCGACGAAGCCTATCGATTTTTCGCCCGGCACCCGCAGATTGTCCGGCGGCTCAAACTCCTCAAGGACGTGGGCCTCGGATATCTGCGTCTGGGCCAGAGCGCAACCACTCTATCCGGCGGGGAAGCGCAGCGGGTCAAGCTCGCCGCGGAACTCGGCCGGCCCGACACGCAAAACACGCTGTATTTGCTGGACGAGCCGACCACCGGACTGCATTTCGCCGATGTGGAACAGCTGGTCAAGGTCCTGCGTCGGCTGGTCGAGGCCGGCAACACGGTTGTGGTGATCGAGCACAACCTCGACGTCATCGGAAATTCCGACTGGGTGATCGATCTCGGCCCGGAGGGCGGGGATCGCGGCGGCGAGCTGATTTTCGCCGGACCGCCGGACGAGCTGGCCAAGCATCCGGCGGCCCATACCGGCCAGTTTTTAAGGCTCTGGTTCTCCGGCGGCGCAGTCGTTTCAAGCACCGACGTGAAACGGATCGCAATCGCCTCATGATCGATCTTCTGACCGCCGTCAAACGCATCAAACAGACCATTTCCCTCAAGCCGGCCGTCGGACTGGTCCTGGGATCCGGGCTGGGCGATCTGGCCGCGCAAATTCAGCAAAGCGTCGTCATTCCCTACGCTGACATCCCGGAATTCCCGAAAGCCCGGGTCGCCGGTCATGCCGGCAACCTGGTGGCGGGGACCATTGAGAAAGTTCCCGTCATCGCGATGCAGGGGCGGGCGCATTTCTACGAAGGACATCCCATGGACAAAGTGGTTTTCGGCGTCCGGATCATGAAACTCCTTGGAGCCGAAACGCTCATCACCACCAACGCCGTTGGCGCCATCAATCGAAATTTCCGCGTTGGCCAGTTCATGCTCATCCGGGATCATCTGAATTTCCTCGGTGACCATCCTCTCCGGGGTCCGAATCTCGTCTCGCTAGGCCCGCGGTTCTATGACATGACCTACGCCTACGATCTCTCTCTCCGAAAACTCGCCGTCAGCGTGGCGCGCGGCCTGAAAATCCGCCTGGCCGAAGGAGTCTACGCGGCCTGTCCGGGTCCCAGCTATGAGACTCCAGCCGAGATCCGGATGCTCCGGCTACTCGGCGCCGACGCGGTCGGCATGTCGACCGTTCCCGAAATCCTCGCCGCCCGGCACATGTCGATGCGGTGTCTGGGCATTTCCCTCGTCTGCAACATGGCCGCCGGCGTCACCCGGCAGTCGTTGTCTCATGAGGAGGTCATTGACGCCTCCAAGCAGGCGGCGAAGCAATTCGAGCGCCTGATACTGGGAATCCTCAAGGAGGGGTCATTTACCGTGGTCCCGGCGGCCAGGCCTCAGCCAGTGGCCTCGACACAGAAAAAGAAATCCTGACCGTGCCGCCCAAGTTTCTCCCATACGAACTCATCTATAAAAAGCGAAACGGTCAGCGTCTCAGCCACGACGAGATCCAGTTCCTCGTCGGCGAATACACCGCCGGCGCCCTTCCCGATTATCAGATGTCCGCGTTCCTCATGGCCGTCTTTTTCCGGGGCATGGATGACGCAGAAACCGCGGCACTGACCAAATCGATGATGGAGTCGGGCGAAACCCTTGACCTTCGCGGAAAATTTTCCTGCCGGACGGTCGACAAACATTCGACCGGCGGGGTCGGCGACAAGGTTTCCCTGCCGCTGGCCCCTGCCGTAGCCGCCTTTGGCGTCCCAGTGCCGATGATGTCCGGCCGGGGACTTGGACACACCGGCGGAACGCTGGACAAGCTCGAGTCCATCCCCGGATTCCGCACCCGGCTGTCCAAGGAGGAATTCCTGGCGGTGATCTCCAAAGTCGGCTGCGCGATCGTCGGCCAGACCGACACCATCGCTCCCGCGGACAAAAAAATGTATTCCCTCCGCGACGTCACCGCTACCGTCGACTGCATACCCCTCATCGCCGCAAGCATCCTTTCGAAAAAACTCGCAGCCGGACCCGAATCACTCGTGCTGGACGTTAAAACCGGCGACGGCGCCTTCATGCAGAATTTCGATGATTCGATCAAACTCGCAGAAGCCATGCTCGGCATCTGCAAAAAGGCCGGCCGGCCGACGGTCACATTCATAACCGACATGGACCAGCCCCTGGGGCTGGCCATTGGCAATGCGCTTGAAATCCAGGAAACGGTTGACTGTCTTTCCGGCAAAGGTCCCGCCGACCTGCGCGAGCTGGTCGTCACCTTCGGCGCGGAGATGTTGAAACTCGCCGGAAAGGCCAAGGACACCCCCCAGGGCCGGGCGGCAATTGAAACGGTCCTTGACAACGGGCGCGCAAAACGCGCGTTCGCCGAAATGGTCGATGCCCAGGGCGGCGACGCGAAAGTCGCCGACAGCCCGGACCGGGTGTTGCCGGCGGCGAAGTTTGTCGAAGCGATTGAATCGCCGAAGTCCGGTATGATCCAGAAACTGGCGGCCAGACAGATCGGGGTCGCGTCCCTGGTCCTCGGCGCCGGCAGGACCAGCGCGGAGGATGTCATCGATCCGGCGGCCGGCATTCGGCTGACCAAAAAGGTCGGCGACAAAATCAAAAAGGGCGAACCAATCGCCTATCTCCACACCAACGACCACGCCCGGCTCGCCGACGCCCGGGACCGGTTTCTGGAAGCGCTTAAAATCGGAGCCGCCAAACCCAAAAAACGAAAACTGATATGGAAAGTCCTCTCCTGAACGCCGGGTCGGATGTCCAAATGCCGGCCGACGGACTGGGC
>CAZHRJ010000003.1:0-49839 GCA_964534765.1 uncultured bacterium | reverse complement strand
CTACGAGAAGCTGCTCGTTGCCGCGGGGGTCGATCTGCCGATCGAGACTGTGACGAGCGCCGCATGGATCGCGGTCTTTCGTCCTTCCGGTGCGGTCCGGGATGTGATCGAGCGATCGTGCGCCGACCCGCACACGCGACGCCCAGGGTGTCGAGCAGCTTCTTGCTGCGGCGGCAGTCGCCGCACCAGTCGGCACCAAAAAACTCAATCTCGGCCATTAGCGCATCCTTATCTCTTCTGGAATTAACAATTGCGAATCGATACGGCAAATAGTATTTTCGGGGCGGCTGGGATGCGCGAAATGAGGACTCAGCCACGGGGCTGTAGCTCAGTTGGGAGAGCACTTGCATGGCATGCAAGGGGTCAGGGGTTCGAATCCCCTCAGCTCCAGTTATTTTTCTTGATTGATCTCGCGCCACAAACTCTGTAAATAGTCTTTCAACCGACACCGGTTCACTTCCTGCTCCGTGATCTGTCCAAGCGCCGATCGCGCCTCTTCCCGGCGGCCCAGCTTCACAAATAGATCGGCCAGGTACAGCCGGGAGGGCGGGTGGTCGATGGACTGCTTCTTAAGCTCGGGCAGCCGGGATTCGGCGGCGGATGTGTCACTTTTCAATAGATCGACTGTCGCCAGTTCCAGAAGCGCCATCCCCCGATGCGGCGGAGACTCGGATAATTTTTGGAAATCCTCCCCGGCGCGATCCCATCGGCCGGTCATCCGGCAGGCCAGGCCCCGATAACACCACGTTACGCTGTTTTCCCTGCCCAGCCGCACCGCCGCATCAAACTCGGAGATCACTCGCTCATATCGCCCGGCCGCAAACGAGGCCTCGGCCAATTTGTGATGCACCAGGGCGCTGCCCGCGGATCTGCGAACGGCCGTCGACCAGAGCGTTTCGCTGTCTTGCCAGACTAGAACCTGCCGGGACGCTCCGAATCCCAACAACACGACGACCGATACCAGACACATCATTCCAACTGCGCGCGCACCGAGACTGGCTTGGGACAGTCGACCGGCAAGGAGCGCGAGAAGACCGGCAACGGCAACCATCGGGAAATAGAGGTATCGATCGTTCATCGGGGTCGGCAAGGGGACCACATGCAGGAGGGGCGCAAGGGAAATGAGAAAAAAGACAATCCAGAATCCCGCCAGACGCTTACGCCCGCACAGGCCAATCGATACCCCCATCACGGCCAACCCCAGGAGGCAGGCCCCCGCGACTTTGGCGGTCAACGCCGCCTCCACCGGGACGTCATAAAATGCCGCCAGATTGACGGGCCAGATCACCAGGAGCAGATACCGGACGAAAATCACCGGTACCGTCCATATCCATGTTCCCTCTCTCGTATCAAAATACGACTCCCCGCCGGCCATCTGAAATCGAATGGCCATGCATCCGAAAACCAGAGACACCGCAAAAAATGGCGCCGACCGGAGCAACAGGATTCGCCATCCCTGGCCCCGCTGGTCGATCCAGTCATACAGCACCAGGATCGGCGGCAGGACCACCGCCGCCGATTTGCTGAGGACCGCCGGCACAAACAGCGCGAACGACAACAGATGTCCGGCCCGCCTGCCATTTTGGATGTGGGCGAGAAAAGACGCGAGAAAGAAAAAGAGGGACAGGAGGTTTTTTCTCTCGGAGATCCAGACGACGGATTCAACCTGGACCGGATGGACCAAAAAGAGAAAACCGCCCAGCCCGGCCGGCCATGAGGGACATTTCATTGCCCGGATGAGGAGATAAACCATCCAACTGTTCAGGATATGGAGGACGATATTCGTGAAATGATAAGGAGCTGGATTCAGGCCGCCGATTTCGTAGTCGGCCATGTACGACAGGAGCTGGAGCGGAGCATAATTCCATTCAAAGGGGGCGAGGAAGGCGCGCCGGACGTGAGGCAAGCTGAATCCGCGAATGAAGTCATTCCCCGTCACATAGCGGTCGTCATCCCAATTCACCAGAAACGGATAGGTCAGACAGTCGGAAAAGATCAGAAACCCGGCGAAAAAAAACGCCGCCAGCCAGAGCGCCGGCTGAATCCGGTGGGAAATCGTCAAAAGGCGAAACTGGCGTCGAACTGAACGCGCGCGCGGGCCGGCCGCGAACCGCTGATCACGGGATCGGTAAAAATGGACGCGGCGGTGAGTTTCAGAACGTCCACCGGCACGAAATCGAAGGCGATGCGGTGGCCTTTGACATTGGTAAATCCAAAATCGCTGTCGTTAAACGCAGAGAGTACCGCGTCCGACTCAATCCTCGCGTACCGGTAGCGGGCCATCCAGTCCCCTTTCGTTTTTGCGCGGCCCAGCGCCATCTCAATCAGGAATCCCTGATCGTACGTTTTTCCGGCAACGGCGGCCGCGCCCTGGTTTTTCGCCAGGTCGATGTCGATGACCAATGGCCGTTCGGCCGATACGGCCGTCTCCCAGCGGACCGGGACATTGATGACGCGAAATTGCGAGGCCAACGCGGCGCCGGCGGATGTCGTCATATTACCGTTCGATCCAACCGCGAGGGTCCGGTTCGGCCGGACGACCTGAGTGTAGGCGGGGGCGATCGTCAGGCGGGTCTTGACGGAAAATTCATGGGTGAACCCTGCCTGATATCCGATCAGGTAGCCGTCCTCGGCGGCGGCGGAGGTATGAAAAAACAGTTCCGCCATCCGGAAGAACCATTTCCCCCGGGCATGGCGGTGAACGATCTGCTGGGAAAGACCCTCCGGCGTCAGATCGTCATCCCAGACAAGATCCGTTTTGGCGAAAGGGACCGGCATTTTTCCGCCCTGAAGATCGAGCCACGGCCATGGGTGAATGGACGCGTACGCGAGACTGATGTGAAACGTTTTTGGCGTGAAGTTATCCTCGAAGGACTGATTGGTGGATGTCGGGTCATTGGATGATCCCGTCGCCCCGCGGACCGTGACAAGGGCGATGTCGCCGATTTTTTTGGAGAACCCAAGCCGCAGCCGGAATCGGCCGCGATTATTGGCCAGGGCCGTATCGTCGAAAATGCCTTCGTATCGAAGCCGGAGGTCTCCCATGAACGTCACGCCATCGAGCAGAGACTCGATTCTGGAGATCCGGGACTCGCCCGGGGATGCCTCTTCCGCCGCCGCGAGACGATCCGGAGAGACGAGACAGGCCAGCGCGACCACCATCCACAGGCGGAGGGGAGATTCAGTCATACCGGCCGCGCCAGTCGTTCCAGCGGATTTTGAGGAGTTCGGCGGTGGTTCGGCAGGCGTCGATGAGGGGATGGACCCGGGTGTGCGGATTGTTTCGCCAGATCACCGGGATTTCCCGGATGCGATACCGGAACTTGTCCGCCAGAAACAGGGCTTCCACATCATATCCCCATCGATCGATCGTCAGCTTGGAAAATATTCGCCGGGCGGCGTCGCGGCGAAACAGTTTGAATCCACAATTGAAATCCTCGACACAGTGCGTCAACCATCGGTAGACCATATGGCAATAAAAATTTCCCATCGTCTGCCGGATCAGATTCTGCCGCACCAGAACACGACTTTCCTCCAGACGCCTCGATCCAATGATCACCTCGTCCCCGATTTTGAGATAGGGCAGGAACTTGTCGAACTCTTCAATCGGCGTCGAGAGATCCGTGTCCATGAAAAACTGACAATCCCCGGTTCCCTGGGCCATCGCCGCCCGGAGAGCCGCGCCTTTTCCGCGGTTTCGTTCCCATGCGATCAGAGAAAACCCGAATCGGGGCTTGAGACGATCCAACACCACGGCCGTCTGATCGGTGCTGCCGTCATTGACGACGATGGTCTCCGTTCGAATCCCCCGGGACCGAAAATATCCGTCCGCGACGGTCAGCGCCGATTCGGCGGTCAGCGCCTCGTTGTACATGGGCAAAATCACTGTGACGTCGGGCATCGGAGATGATCCGGATCGCGCCGTAGGCGGCCGTGGTCAGCGAGCGGGGATGGCCGACTGGCGTTTTTCGACGATAGCCGCGGAAATCTGTAGAAAAAAATCCCGCTCGGTGATTCGATCGGGGGAAGGGTAGATGGATCGCCGAAGTTTCTGGATGATGTGTTTGGAGTTGTCCATGGTTCCAGTTTTTTCGGCGTGCGCCATCCCGGGAATGAGCAGATTCGCGGCGTCGGAAACGGGACTGCGCAGATAGTCCATCACGATCGTGACCGGGACCCTGGCGGCGGCCTGAGCTAGCCGATAGAGCAACTGCTCACCAGCGGGAGACTTGAGGGCGGTGTGCGGGTAAATCAGCACCAGCGTGTCGACTTCCCCCCGCTCCGCGCGCTCAACGATTTTGAGCCCGTCGAACCCCAGACCGGCAGTTTCGCCGATCCGGCGCGCGCCGGCGGAATTGGGAAACCTGTCCCGGCTGCGGAGAAAATCGAGCTTGCCCTCCTCGGGCGGAACCAGTCCAAACGCAAAATAGGGCGTGTTCAGGACTTTTTCCGCGAGACGCCGAAACTCAAAAATCTCCTCGTTCAGCGCCTCCGGCGTGATGATCAACCCCATCCGCGCGGGCGACGACTCGGCCAGCCGGTCGATCACGGCCTTCATCATCGCTTCCATCGTCAGGATGTCCGTCTCCCGGCCGGCGTCGGAGTCGCCGGCACTTGGGGCCGCGGAGCGGCTGGTCCGGCCGGCGGTCCGCCGGACCGGCTCCAGCAGGCGGTCGGGGCCGTTGATGTAGGCGTAATTGAGGCGGCCGAAATCGCAGATCCAGTGATCGTTGACCTCCCGGTTGATTCGTGGCGTGATGCGCGTCACCGCCTGGTCCTTGCTCTCCATATGAATGTTGCACCCGGTGGCGCAGGAGGTGCAGACGGTGTCGGTTTTTTTGAGATGCCACACGCGTGCCTTGAACAGAAAATCCTTGGACACCAGCGCGCCGACGGGGCAGAGTTCAGCGATGTTCAGCGCGTACTCGTTGACGACGGGACTGCCGAAGATGGAGATGTCGGTCTGGTTACCGCGTTTGAATACGCTCAAACTGTCGTCCCCGACGATTTCCTCGCAAAAACGGACACACCTCAGACAATGGACACAACGGTCCATGTCCCGGAACAGTTTGGGGCCGAGGTCTTCGTAGTTGTAGCGGCGTTTTTCACCGTCCCGAAACCGGGAATTCTGTCGCGCGTGGGCGAAGGTGTAATCCTGAAGCTGGCACTCGCCGGCCTTGTCGCAGATGGGACAATCGAGCGGATGGTTCAGGAGATAAAACTCAAGAACATCCCCGCGGGCCTGCTTGACCCGATCCGATCCCGTGTGGACTTTCATTCCCTCGCTCACCGGCGTCGTACAGGACGCCTGCAGCTTTGGCGCGCCTTCGACTTCGACCAGACACATGCGGCAAAGACCCGCGGGTTTAAGCGACGGATGATAACAAAAGTATGGAATCGGAATACCGGCGTCCGCCGCCGCCTGAATGACCATGGTTCCCTCCGGAGCGACGACGGGTCGGCCGTCGACGGAGAACTGGATCATCTTTAGCGCCGGCCGGACACTGTGAGATTCCGTCATCACGCAACAGCCGCCGGGGACCGTTTGAAGGGACAGCCGTGACCGCTCACGTGCGCCCGAAACTCCGACTCGAAATGCCTCAGAAAACTGGCGATCGGCCACGCGGTCGCTTCGCCCAGAGCGCAGATCGTGTTCCCATCGATCCCCCTGGCGATCGACCGCAGGGTGTCGACGTCCGAGGGATCGCCGCCGCCGGATTCCATCCGGTACAGAATCTTTCTGGCCCAGGCCGATCCCTCGCGGCAGGGGGTGCACTGGCCGCAGGATTCATGTTCGTAGAATTTGACCAGCCGGGCCAGAAAGTCGACCATGCAGACCGAGTCGTCCATGACAATGACGCCGCCGGATCCGGTGAAGGTGTTGCCGAGCGCCATGAGCGATTCATTGCAGAGGTCGGCTTTCATCGCGATATCGGCGGGGATGACCGGCATCGACGATCCGCCGGGAATGACCGCCTTGAGATTCCGGTCACCGCGGATGCCGCCGCACCAGTTGAAAATCAGATCCCGCATCGGCGTGCCGTTGGGCAGCTCGTAGAGTCCCGGCTTTTTGACATGGCCGCTGACGCAAAAGACTCGCGTCCCGGGAGATTTCTCCGTTCCCCGCTTCCGAAACCACGCGGCGCCGTTCTGGACAATCGCGGGCACCTGGGCGAGCGTCTCGACATTGTTGATGATCGTCGGACAGCCAAACAATCCCTTGACCGCCGGGAATGGCGGCTTGACTCGCGGCTCGCCCCGTTTGCCCTCGATAGATTCGAGCAGGGCGGTCTCCTCCCCGCAGATGTAGGCGCCGGCGCCCTTGTGAAGGTTCACGTCCAGGCTGTATCCGCCGCCCAGGATGTTTTTCCCGATCAATCCCCGGGTCCGCGCCTCCGCCAGGGCTTTTTCCATGACGGCATAGGGCTCATAAAATTCGCCCCGAATGTAAACGTAGGCCTGCGTCGCGCGGATGGCAAACCCGGCAATGACGATGCCCTCGATCAGCCGGTGAGGCAGCCGGCGAAGGATCTCCCTGTCCTTGAACGTCCCGGGTTCGCCCTCGTCGGCGTTCACGCAGAGATAAATCGGCCCGGAATAGTTTTTGGGAAGAAATTTCCATTTTTTTCCAGCGGGAAATCCCGCGCCGCCCAGCCCGCGCAGTCCTGACGCGTCGACGGTATTCGCGATGTCCTCCGGTTTCAGAACGATCGCCATTTTGAGCGCCTGATACCCGCCGTGCTGGATGTAGCGGTCGATGGAGACGATATTATTTTCGATGTCCTTGTAGACCACCCGGTCAGGCGTCGATTCGATATGAACCGACCGGCCGTCGTGGACCTCTGCCGGCCGGCCGGAAAGGAGGCGGTCGAGGATCGCGTCAAGCCGGTCCGGCGTCACGTGCTCGTGATAGTCGCGATTGATCTGGACACAGGGTCCCGATCCACAGGACGCCAGACACTCCACTTCGCTCAGAGTGATTCTGCCGTCCGGGGAGGACTTTTTTCCGGCGGGAATCTCCCGCTTCTGCCGGCAGTGCCGAACCAGGTCGCGTGCGCCATTGAGCATGCAGGAGGTGTTGGTGCAGATTTGAACATGGAGATCGCCGATGGGTTTGAGATGAAACATGGTGTAAAACGTCGCGACGGAATAGATGTGCGTTACGCTGGTTTCCGTCACTGCCGCCGCGTAGGCGATGGCCTCCGGGCTGAGATGGCCGAGTTCATCCTGAATGTCATGGAGGACGGGGATGGTGGCGGCCATTTTGGTCGGATAGTTGGCCAGGTGCCGCCGAATCGTTTCTTCCGTTTCCGGCGTCGGCCGGAACTCCGATGCGGGGATCGCCTGGGGATTGACGAGGAGCTGTTTCATCGGTCGAGTTCGCCCGCGATGACATTCAAACTGCCGAGAACGGCGACGACATCCGAAATCATGCGGCCCCGGATGAGTTCCGTATAAGACGAATAAATGTAAAAACAGGGCGACCGGACCTTGACCCGATAGGGCCGGCCCGATCCGTCACTGACGATGTAGAATCCCAGCTCGCCGTTGCCGGCTTCGATCCCCTGATAAATTTCGCCGGCGGGAGGTTTGATTCCGTCGATGACAAGTTTAAAATGGAAAATCATCGCTTCCATTTCAGTGTAGACTTTCTCTTTCGGCGGAAGAACGATGCGATAATCGTCGACTGCGAACGGTCCGGAGTCGGGCATTTTTTCGAGGCACTGCTCGATGATGCGGGCGCTCTGACGGCACTCCTCCATCCGGACGAAGAACCGGTCGTAGACGTCGCCGTTGGTTCCGACCGGGACGTCGAAGTCAACCTGATCGTAGCTGAGATAGGGCTCGCGCTTTCTCAGGTCATAGGAAAATCCGGCGGCTCGAAGACAGGGACCGGTATATCCGTAGCTGATCGCGCGCTCCTTGGTGATCGGCCCTATCCCGACGGCTCGGTCAAGAAAGATGCGGTTGTTTTTCAGAAGAGTTTCGCACTCGTCCAGCACAGGGTAATACCCCTTGAGAAACGCCCGAACCTGGTCCTTGAAGTCGGACGGGACATCGTAGGGGAGGCCGCCGACGCGGGGCCAAGTGATGGTCAGCCGGGCGCCGGTCATTTTTTCGAAGATGTCGGTGATGACCTCCCGCTGCTGAAACATGTAAAAGAATACTGTTGCGGCGCCCAGATCGAACGCGTTGATGCCGTTGCAGACCATGTGGTCCATCAGGCGGGCCAGCTCGCAACAGATGGTTTCGACCCACTGGGCGCGTGGCGGGGGTCTGATGCCGAGAAGCTTTTCGACGGCCAGACACCAGGCAATGTTGTTGAGGGCCGGAGACAGATAGTTCATCCGGTCGGTCATGGTGAGGTACTGGTTGTATTTGAGGTGTTCCCCCATTTTCTCCTTACCGCGGTGGAGATAACCGATGATCGGCTCCGCATCCTGAATCCGCTCGCCGTCCAGTCTGGCAATCAGATGAAGGGTGCCATGGGTGGCGGGATGGGTGGGTCCAAGGTTCAGCGTGAGGAGCTGGCCGTCTTCGAGCGTATCGTCGGTGATTTGCATGTCAGGCCGGCTCAGACTCCTTGTAATCCAAAAAAGCGGGATCCCGTTCGCCGCGGAGCGGGAAGGTTTTTCGCAGGGGATATCCGTAGAAATTGTCCGGATTCAAAATCCGCTTCAGGTTCGGATGGTCATCGAACCGGATGCCAAACATGTCAAAACATTCCCGCTCGCCCCAGTCGGCCGACCGCCAGAGGTCTGAGACGGTGGGCAGAGTCTCTCCGTCATCGATCTGGGTCTTCACTCTCACCCGTTCCGAATAGACCGTTGAGACCAGAATGTAAACGACGTCAAAGCGGGGCCGACGCGAGGGATAATCGACGGCCGTGACGTCCAGTAGCATGTCAAACTGAAGATCCAGGTTGTCCTTTAATTCCCGCAACACATCCTTGAGACTCCGCGAAGGGATGACCAGCGTGATCTGGTCCTGAAACAGAATCGGCGTGATGCTCGGATTCGGGACGGCGGCCGCAAGTTTCGCGGCGAGCTGGGCGGCGTCCATCGGGCTGGGCTTTGGGAGGTCGGCTAGACGGGTAGGGCGGGCACCGGTTGTTCGACAGGGGCAAGCGAAGACCCATGCCCGTGCTGGACCAAGTCCTGGATACGGGTGAAAGCGTACATGAGAGACTGCGGCGACGGCGGACAGCCGGGGACGTACATATCGACTGGAATGATTTCATCGATGCCCTGAACCACGGTGTAATTGTCGAAGATGCCGCCACAGGAGGCGCAGGCGCCCATGGCGATGACCCATTTGGGGTCGGACATCTGATCGTAGACGCGTTTCAATACCGGCGCCATTTTGTTGCAGATGGTCCCGGCGACGATCATCAAATCGGCCTGACGCGGCGAGAATCGAACGGCTTCGGCGCCGAACCGGGCCATGTCGTATCGTGAGGCAAGCGTGGCCATCAGCTCAATGCCGCAGCACGCGGTGCCGAACGGAAAAGGCCAGAGAGAGGACTTGCGAGCCCAGTTGACGGCGTCGGCAATCCTGGCGGTGACAAAATGGTCGCCCTGGATCAACTCTATGCCCATTCCAGAACCCCTTTCTTCAGGATGTAGATGAATCCCACGATCAGGACAGCGGCGAATGTACCCATTTCGATCAGCAAAAACAACCCCTGCGAGATGGATTGGCGAAAGATCACCGCCCACGGATAAAAGAAAATTGCCTCGATATCGAACAGAATAAATAACATCGCCACCAGATAGAACTTGACGCTGAACCGGTGATGGGCCTGATCGAGAAGATCAACGCCGCATTCGAACGGGGCGAGTTTGGCCGCATTGTCACGCCGGGGGCCGAAAAGATGGGTAAGGGCAAGAAGCGAGCAAGCGAACCCCACCGCCAGGAGTGCTTGCAGGAGAATCGGCAGATACTGCGATAACACAGGCTTCGACCAATCTCAGGATTGAACTTTTTCTTGAAGCCGCCGTACGGCCTGCTCCGAAACCAGCCTGGACGAAAGCGGCTGACCTTTCGCGATCGATTTGAGCTGCCCTGTGGCAGCCTTCAGATCCTCAAAAAAATTCGCTCCCCCTGACACACTCAAACCGGCGGCCAACGCCGCCCCGGCCACATCCGGCCGGACGATGTCCTTCACACGTGTCAACTCCCTCACCTCCTCGGATTTATACACCACAGTCACACATGGCAACTATACCGCTCAAAGCACCGCAGGTCAAATTTATCTGCGCACGAATGAACTCACCAGCCGGGACCATTTCCCCTGGGCTTTGAAAAGCAATTCCATGACCTCCCGCACCGCGCCGAGGCCGCCGGATGCATCAGTGACGTAATCGACGCGCGATCGCACCTCCTGCGGCGCTTCCGGGACGGTCGCGGAAAAACCAGCCGCGGTCAAAACCGGAAGGTCCATCAGGTCGTCGCCCATGAACAATAGTTCCCGGGGCTTAAAATGCCGGCGCGCCAGAAACTGCCGGACCACGGGCCATTTGTCCTTGATGTTCTGAAACACGTGCGGAATGCCCAGCTCCCGGGCGCGGCGCGACACCAGCGCCGAATCCCGGCTCGTCACCAGTCCCACTTCATACCCCAGCCGCGACGCGAGAATCAGACCGTGCCCGTCCAGGGCATGAAAGGCCTTCATCTCAAACAGATCACCCGATGGGCCGGAGCCCAGATAAATGCGGCCGTCGGTCAGAATGCCGTCCACATCGAGCAGGATCAGCCGTATCGATTTCAATTTTTTGTAGGGAACGGCGGCCGGTTTCATCTCAGGCCACGCCCGCTTTCAAAATATCATGAATGTGAATACACCCGAAAAGGCGCTTGTGACCGTCAAGGATGATCAGCGACGTGATCGCATTTTTTTCCATGATCGACAACGCATGGGCCGCAAGGGCGTCGGCGGAAATGGTTCTGGGCAGACGCGTACACATCCTTCCGGCGGCCAGGTCGAGAAAATCCGATTCGGATTGCAGATGCCGGCGCAGATCGCCGTCGGTGATGATGCCCAATACCCGATCCTTTGAATCGACCACCACCGTAAATCCCAGCCGCTTGGCGGTCATTTCGGGGATTGCCTCCCGCATGGGCGTGGTTGCGAGTACCCGGGGCACGGCGGCGCCGCTGTGCATGAGGTCGGAGACGCGGAGAAGCAATTTTTTGCCAAGCGACCCGCTGGGATGGATCTGAGCGAAATCTTTTGGGGTGAATTTCCGGAGTTTGAAGAGCGCCACCGCGAGGGCATCGCCGAGAGCCAACGTGGCGGTCGTGCTTGCGGTCGGAGCCAGATTCATGGGACAGGCCTCTTTGCTGACCCGCACATCGAGAATGACATCGGCCAGGCGGGCCAAAGTCGACCGCGAGTTGCCTGTCAGGGCGATGAGGGGAACCCCCAGCCGGCGAAAGGCGGGAAGCAGAGTCGACAGTTCCTCCGTCTCCCCGCTGTACGACACCACCAGAATGACATCCTCCTTCCGGACCATTCCCAGATCGCCGTGCAGGGCCTCCACGGCATGCAAAAAAAGAGCGGGCGTGCCGGTCGAGGCGAGCGTGGCCATGATTTTCCGGCCGATGGTTCCGGATTTGCCGATGCCGGTGACAACAACTCTGCCTTTGCAGGAAAACAGGACTTCGACGGCCCGGACAAAATTCGTGCCGAGTCGCGGGATGAGCGCGCGGATCGCGTCCGATTCCACCCGGAGCACCCGGCGGGCTTCACGGAGTGTCGACGCCGGGGATACGGAGGTCGGTGACCCATCGGAGGACACGGGCAACAGGGCCGAGCGCAGAGGTCTACGGCGCGGCATCGGATGGCTTCCCGCCGCGGGATTTGACCAACCGGTCGATCTCGATCAATTCTCGAAGCAGCGTTCGCATGTGCGAGAGCGGCATTTGATTGGCCGAGTCGGATTTTGCCCGGTCAGGATTTGGATGAACTTCCATAAACAGGCCGTCCACTCCGGCGGCCACCGCCGCGCGGGAAAGAAGGGGAACAAATCGCCGGTCGCCGCCGGTCTTTCCAGCGGCGCCGGGCATCTGGACGCTGTGCGTGGCGTCGAAAATGGCGGGAAACCCGAACTCCCGGATGATCTGAATCGAACGCAGATCGACAACCAGGTTGCCGTAACCAAACGATGCGCCGCGCTCCGTAAAAGTGACATTCGGATTTCCGGTCGACGTGACCTTTTCGGCGACATAGGGGGCGTCGGTCGGAGGAAGGAATTGGCCCTTTTTGATATTGACAACCCGCCGCGTGCGCGCAGCGGACTGGATGAGATCGGTCTGGCGGCATAGAAATGCCGGAATCTGGAGAATATCCGCAACCGCCGACACCGGCCCACACTCGGATTCCTTGTGAACGTCCAGCAGGATCGGCACGCCCAGCCGGCGCTTCACCGATTCCACCATCTTCAGGCCGGCACGAATTCCCACCCCTCGAAATGATCGAACACTGGTCCGGTTGGCCTTGTCATACGACGTCTTGAATACAAACCCGATCCCGAGCGACTCGCATACGTCGGCCAGGGATTCCGCCGTCCGCATCAGCATCCGCTCGCTCTCGATCACACAGGGACCGCCGATGAATACCAACGGCCGGCCGCCGCCCATTACGACTCCGGGCCGAACCGGAACCTCCCGCGTCTTGATCATTTTCGGCCGGCCATCGACGCCGCGAGGAACGCCCGAAAAAGCGGATGCGGCGCAAGCGGAGAAGAGAGAAACTCGGGATGGAACTGAACGCCGATAAAAAAGGGATGCGCGGGACATTCAACGATTTCAACCAGCCCGGTCGCGGCATCGACGCCCGACGCTATCAGACCCGCTTTCTCCAGACGTTTCACATACGCTGAATTCACTTCATATCGGTGCCGGTGCCGCTCCACGATCTTTGTCGTCCGATAGATCCGGTGCGCCAGGGTTTTGGGCCGAAGGAGGCACGTAAACGCGCCGAGACGCATCGTGCCGCCGAGCTGTTTCCGCGCTTTTTGCGCCTCCATGAGATCGATCACCGGATGGGCGGGCCGAAGGAGAAATTCGGTGCTGCCGGCGCCGTCCAGGTCGAGCATGTTGCGGGCAAATTCGATGACGGCTACCTGCAGACCCAGGCAGAGACCGAGGAATGGGATGCGGCCCGCGCGCGCGACAGCCACCGCCTGGATCTTGCCTTCAATTCCCCGCTCGCCAAACCCGCCGGGAACCAGAATTCCACCAACCTGCCGGAACTGCGATTCCGACTGGCCGTCCTTTATTTGCTCCGCGTCGATCCAATGAATCACCAGCCGCCGGTCAAGATCCGCCGCGGCATGCTGGAGAGCCTCGATAATGCTGATATACGCGTCGTGAAGTTCAATGTACTTGCCGACAACCGCGACGTCGACCGTCTGGCTGGCCGACTGGATCGTCCGGGCGATCCGAGTCCACCGGTCGAGCGTGTTCGATGCGGTATCGGACTTGCGGCCGCCGAGCCGCCCGAGCAGAAGCCGGTCCACGCCTTCGGTTTTGAAAAGGGGAGGGATTTCGTAGATGCTTTTGACGTCCGGAAGAGGAATCACCGATTCGGGATCGACATTGGAAAAAAGCGCGATTTTTGTCCGGGCGGCGTCGGAGATCCTGACCTGTGACCGGGCCATAATGATGTCGGGCTGAATTCCGATCCGGCGCAATTCCTGAACACTGTGTTGCGTCGGCTTGGTCTTCAATTCCTGTACCGTCGACAGATAGGGTACGAGGGTGAGATGGACGAAAACGGCGTCGCCACGGCGCTCCAGCGCAAGCTGCCGGATGGCTTCGAGAAACGGCTGGCTCTCGATGTCGCCCACCGTCCCGCCGACTTCGACCAGAATGACGTCCAGCCCGTCTTCAAGGGCCAGAATCTGTTTTTTTATCTCCTCGATCACGTGCGGCACAATCTGGACCGTGGCGCCCAGATAATCCCCACGCCGCTCCTTGGCGATCACCGACGCGTAGACCTTGCCGGTCGTGATGTTGTTCCGGGCGGACATCCGGACGCCCAGAAACCGCTCGTAGTGCCCGAGATCCAGATCGGTTTCGGCGCCGTCATCGGTCACAAAGACCTCGCCATGCTGGAAGGGGTTCATCGTGCCGGCGTCGACGTTGAGATAGGGGTCGAGTTTGATGGCGGTGACTTTCAGTCCGATGGATTTGAGAAGGGCGCCGAGCGACGCGGTGGTGATGCCCTTGCCGAGAGACGACAGGACGCCGCCGGTGACAAAAATAAACTTGCCCTTCTGATTTCTCATAGCTCCCTCAGCACAATGATCCGGCTCTTGAATTTCTGCCGGCCGGCCGCTGACACCAGACACAGACTCAGCTGCCGGTCCGCGCCGCCCACGCGCCCGAATTCGTAATCGGTCACATACCCCTCAAACTCCCTCGTCTCCTTCAACACATCATACCCTCCCGGCCGGTCCGTATAGATCATAAACTTGCCGTTTTTGTATTTCGCGCCGCCGACCAGCCCCGTGACGCCCCAGAAGGGGTTTAATTCATTTTTGACGACGAGTAAATCTTCAGAGGCATTGCCGTCGAAATCGTCGAACATGATTTTCTTCTGCATCTCCTCCTTTTCACGACCGTTGCCGGAAACCAGATCGTGCGTGCCCCCACCCAGCGCGTTGGTGCCTCGCCAGACCATCTGGCCCGACCGGTCGACGATGGTCAACCGGTCGTTGAAATCCAGATAGGCCATCCGGGATTTTCCTATCCCGACTGCCAGGATATTGTAGGCTCCGTCGGCGAGGTCGCGGACTTTCGTCACGACGTTCGCGTTCGGATCATACCGGATCTCCATGATCGGACCCGCAAAAGGCTTGGCAAATCCATATCGCTGGGCGTAGAGATCCTCGCCGATCTGCCGGACAAAAACACCCTTGATCTCCCCGGCTTTCAGAACGCGGCCGTCCCGCATTCGATAGACATCGGTCCGGGCGACATTGCCGAGCTTCTGGCCGACATAGAGTTCCTGTTTACCGTCGCCGTCGGCGTCGTGGATCTCGAGGACGATGTATTGAAACCCGCGGATGGACTCGGTCCAGATCGCCTCCGGAACGCCTGAGACGATCCGGTAGACCGATAACTTGCGAAGCTCCATAGCAACGAGTTCGTTGACGCCGTCACCGTCGAGATCGCCCAGATCGTAGTCCAAAATCTCTCCCTCAAATTCAAAATCTCCGACGACGTCCCCCGTTCTACGCGTATCCTTGATGAAAATCTGATCGCCTCCCGAGGCCCGGCGGGGCTCCTCGACTTCCAGATCCACCGTCTGCGGCATTGGAACAACACCAATGCGTTCCCCCTCCCATCGAACTACTCTGTCGCGCAGTTGGATCACCATCTTCGAAACAATTTCCAAGGGGTAGGTCCGGCTGTAATGGGGGGCAACGTACTGAACACGCAATTTGGCAATCGACAGCGTCATGTCGCCAAGCGTGTCGCCGCTGACCGGATCAACCACTGCCTTGCCCGGACGCGTTACGGTGAGGAAATCCCCCACCTGAAGGCCACGATCCTTGCCCGCGTTCACGTAAACAAAACTGTCCTCGATCAGAATCACATGCCACTCCATTCCGACGTCCAGCCCTGCGGACTGCGCAGGCGGCGCGAACGAAACAAAAGGGGTGGTCAGAAAAAAAAGCCCGGCGAAGAGTTGAAGAGCCGGCGCGCGGAGGCGTGTGTCGGAGATCAATCGGCCGGGGCCGGCGGCGAGGAAGGCGTGGAGGTTCCTGATTCCGGCGGTGTGAGTTCGAACTGGCGGAGGACCGCCTGCTGGATTTTTTCCCGCATCTCGTTGGTCACCGGATGCGCGACATCGACAAATTTGTTGTTCGGAAGCTGCCGGGAAGGCATGGCGACGAATATACCCTTTTCGCCTGAAACCACCCTCAGGTTGTGGACGACAAAACAACCGTCAAAGGTGACCGAAGCAAACCCCAGCAACTTCCCCTGCAAAACCTCAAATCGCTTGACCCGAACTTCAGTTACTTCCATATCGGATAAAACTGAATTATCGCGGGTGTAGATTCTTCACGACTTCGAGCCGGATCCCTCCGTGTTTGCCGGTGGAGATTCGTACCTCGTCCATCATGGCCATGGCCTTGAATAACGTGAACTCGTGCGTCTCAACTTTGGATTCGAACTCCAACCGTTCCTGGATACCGGGCGTGTTCAACTCCGCATGCTCGATCACCATCTTCACGGCCTTCGCCCCTCCCGGCCGATCCATCAACTCGAACGCGACACTGCCGACCGACCCAGCCAGAGCGATCTCCTTGATGATCTTGTCGTACGCCAGGAGCTGATAGACCCGATGATATCGATTGTACTCGTGAAGCCGGATGAAAATCTCAACCTGGCGGGCATCCCGGAGAACCCGGCGCTGGCGAATCTGAATCCGCCGACGCTGTTTCTCCTCCTGCTGGAATGCGCTGAGATTGATCGCCTCTTTGTCCTTATCCTTCAACTTGAGCGTTTCGGCCACCATGATCGTTTGCCACCTATCCCCTGACAGACACCGTCGCGAACCCTTCTGTCATAATTGTGTGCCGGTCAAACGCTGCAATTCTGAACCAGTTTCCGGGCTTGATCCTCCTGGATGGGGAACAACCTCACCGCTTGCTTGATCGCTTCCGGACGGCTCTTTTGCAGATCCTGCTCCAAATGCAACATGACCGACAAAAACTTAAGGGCATCGTAGGAAAGCGCAAACAATTTGTCAAGACATGACACGTCAACCGCCCAAACGCCCTTCCTCCCGGGAGGCGGCGGTCGAACCGCCCTGATCCGGTTGTCCTGAATGCAGATGGAATTGCTCCATAGCAACATCGCAACTTTCAAATCCAGATCTTCACAAAATGGAACCAGATGCTGAAACTGAAATTCGTACCGGACCGGAATCAGACGGAGCTTCTGACCGACATACAACAGCGTGTGAAGATGGCCCTCCGTGACGCCATGATCAAACCGCTGAATCATCAAGCTTAAAAATGCAGACTCCTCCGCCGCTGACCCCTCCGGGACAGTCTCATCAATGCTCCCCATATCCCATCTTCCCCCTTCAGTACGTCCGAGCCGGCCCCCCAAGGCCATACTCGGTACCCACACCTCAACCGGCAGCCCTCCGTCCGGAATGGATCTCACCATCCCTGGATCGAAGTCCGCGCAATTGCCGGACGCGGGCGGACCCCCTCTCACGGGTGCCCATGGGTGCGTTGGAAAGCAACGCTCGGGGACGAATACGATGATAAAGCTGCTCGAGATCGAGCCGGAGAAGGCCCTGGCCGTTTGTTTCAAAGTAGGCCCCCTTTTCCTGAAAAATCAGGGTCTGACCGTCCGTGTGAATCTGAAGACGTGCCAGAAGGCTCTCCTCTTTCGGCATCATGCGTTTCAGATGCGCGATAAATCCGCGGATCCGCTGCGTTGAAAATCCCTCCCGAAGGAGTGACTCAACCATCTTGAACTCGACCACGTTGGCGAAATCATAATAGCGTCGGCGTTTCGTTTTGAGGCGCGGAATGAGAAGCCCCGTCTCATCCCAGTACTGAACTTGCCTGGGCGTCAACCGGACAATCTTCAATAGATCCCCGCGCGTCATCAGGTCCCTGCCTGCGTTGGCTTTCTTCATACCCAATAAAACAAAAAGTCTGTCCTTTCCAGATTTTTTGTTCCACCTCTTCAGGTTCGGCGCCAAGTGTAATTGGGAATCGACGTCTGTCAAGTGGAATGTGAAAAAATTAAGGGATCAGGATTCCTTCAGGAGAGAGCGCTTGCCCTTCTTCTCCTTGAACTCCTCAGCCGTCGACAGCGGCGGCTTCTTCTCTTTGATCACCGGCCAGCTCTTGCCCAGCCACGCGTTGATCTCAACATATTCCTTCTGGTCCTCCGGCAGATTGTCCTCCGAATAAATCGCCTTCGTCGGACATTCCGGCTCACAGAGACCGCAACTGATGCACTCATCCGGATCGATCGCCAAGAAGTTCGGCCCTTCATGGAAACAATCCACCGGACAGACAATCGCGCAGTCCGTGTACTTGCAATTGATGCATGCCTCCGTAACTATGTAAGCCATACTCAGCGCCTCCTCAGATCCGATTCATTTTAAAAGTCACGCAAACCTCATTTGTGTACCGTGCGACGGTACTGTTGTCAAGAGAGAAAGTCGATTTTGAAAAATCTCTCGTTCACGTAAATCACAGCCAGGACCCCGTAAACCAGCGCCGAAAGAGTCAATAAAATTAATGCCAGTCTGCCCGGCTTCAGCGGCTCCGGCAGCGATCGCCGGAGAGGGCCGTGGATCAGAATGAGCAACGCTGTCGTGTATATGACGGTGCCGACAAATCCAATGATCGCTGACAGGATGATCAGTTCTCCGGGCTGATCCGTCAGCATGGTGCAGGCGGTGACCGCCGTCAGAATGAGAATCGTGATTCGATAGGCGGCCAGATCGTTCCATGACCGGCCGGAGAAAAAATAGCGACGGACCATCTCCATGTGAACCCGCGCGACCGCGTCCACGGTCGACAACCACGTGTCGGCAAGAAAGGCCGCCGAGATGAATAAAAAGAGTGCGCGGCCGGATGCGCCCCAGGACAGCTCGAAAAAACGGCTCTGCTCCACGGCAATCGTCCAACCGGCTGGAATCAGACCTTTAGGGAATAATATGGCGTACGCGAGGAAACAGGTCATGAGGGTCGTGAGTATATTGCCCACAACGCCGATGCCGGTGTCTACCGCCAGAAAATTTCGCCATCGACGGCCCTTGTCGGCAAGATCGGGATCGGCCGGATCGGGCAGCGATCCTGCCGTCGAACCGGATGCGGCCATCCCTATGCCTTTGCCCAGAATCCAGTTACTGTAAAATAGTGTCCAGAATCCGCCCAGCCCGGCGAAGGTCAGGGCCGTGAGAAGTTTGTCCATATCCGCCGGGTCCCAGGGACGGGGAAGACCGGGCGAAACAAAGAGGGCGGATGTGAAACTTCCAAGGAGCGGCTGGATCTCCCGGTTCAGACAACTGAGAAAGAGGCCCGCCAGGGTAGAGATCGAAACGAACCACATGACTTTTTCGATCAGATGGTATGTCTTCCTCCGCGAGAGGAGCGCGAAAACAAAGAGAGCGATGGATACACCGGCCCAAAAAAGACTCCGGCCTTTGGCGTCCAATCCCGCGGGCCAGTGTGTCAATTCCGCCAGCGCCGTTCCACCCGCCGATGCAAAGGCGCCGAACCACAGAAATGAAATCAACATGAGTATCCATAATCCGAACGCGAAAGCCGGACTCAGCCGAACAAATCCTTGCCAGATGCTCTCGCCCGTCATCGCGGTGTAGCGGCCGATTTCGAACGTCACGATATACTGCAGGAGGCAGGCCGGAATCAGAAGGCATAAAAATCCGAGCCCATACTTGGCCATCAAATAGGGCCACCAGATTAGCTCGCCAGAGCCCTGCGCCAGCGCCATCCAGACTACCCCCGGCCCGAGAGCGGCAAGCCAGCCCGGGAAGGCGGGCAGATGGGCTACAGATGGTGGATTTTTCATATCAGGGCTATCCCCGTTTCAAATGTCAATAATGTCAATACCCGGCCCCTTTCGGTGCCATTCGGTGGATATCTTGGCCTCGAACCCTGGTTCAAATGTCATTAATGTCAATACCCGGCCCCTTTCGGGGAGAGGTTGACGCTCTTTGGGATGATATTTACGGTGATTGGAAATGCAGGCCAAGGAGGAGTGGCGGGGACGGATGAGACGGAAACGGGCGCTCTTGACTCGGGAAGACCGGGCGGGGTTCAGCCGGATCATCTGCTCGACCCTTGGGAAACTCATCCGGGACCGACGGCCTCGCCGCTTTTTCGCGTTCGCTCCCACTCCGGCTGAACCGAACCTCTGGCCACTTTACCGCCGGCTCATCCGCCGGAGATGCCAGGTGGCGTTTCCCAGAGTCATCGGTCCACGCCTTTCATTTGTCATCGTATCGTCCATCTCGGAATTTCGGCCCGGCTTGTTCGGGATTTCGGAACCGACCGGAGGCCGGGACGCTAAAAATCCCGGGGAAAATGACCTCCTCCTCATTCCCTGCCTTGGCCTCTCCCTCGACGGATACCGCCTCGGCCACGGCGGGGGATATTACGACCGATGGCTCGGCCAGACAACCCACGGATTCCGGGCCGGCGTCCTCTTCCACTGCCAGATCACCCGGTACCTGCCACACACACAGCGGGATGCCCGCGTCGACGCCGCCGTGACGGAACGATCCATTCGTTTTTTTGCCTGAGCGGTGATTATAATTCACTTTCGACGGAGACGAAACTGTAATGATCCGGAATAATCAACTTGAGCTTCGGGAAAACCTCTGACCGGATATAGGACTCCACTTCACGGGCCGTCGCAAAGCCAAGCATGTCATGGGAGATCTGACGGCATTCGGGGACCGTGAGTCCCGATATCAATTTTTTGATATCCAGAATGGAAGGGGGCGCCATGGAGAACTCCCGAAGTCCGACGCCCAGAAAAAATGGGATGATGAGCGGATTGCTGGCTTCCTCCCCGCAAATGGAAACGTCCTTGCCGGAATCGACACAGACCATCACGACATGCCACAGCAGTCTGAGAATACTGGGATGCAGCGGTTGATAGAGATAGGACAGCTGATCCAGCGTCCGGCTGACCGCCAGGGTGTACTGGATTAGATCGTTGGTGCCGATCGAGAAGAAGTCGGCGTGAATCAAATACCGCTCCAGACAAACCGCAACCGATGGGACCTCAACCATGATTCCCAACGGCAGCGGCCGGAATACCCGACGCTCCCGCGACAGCTCCCGCTGCGCCCGGTTCACATAGTCCCGCACCTGCTCAATTTCCTCGACACCGCTGATCATCGGCAGACACAAACGGATGTTTCCCGAGACATTCGCCCGCAGAGCCGCTCGAAGCTGGGCCATCAGAAGCTTGGGCTGCGCCAGACACAGGCGGATCGCCCGCATACCCAGCATGGGATTCAAATCCGGAGGAAATTCCAGCGGCGACAGAAACTTGTCCCCACCCAAATCCATCGTCCGAACCACCAGAGGACTCGGAAAGGCCGAACGGGCCACCCGACGGTAGACCTGAAAAAGCTCGTCCTCGGAGGGAATGAGCCGGCGGAGATACAGATATTCGGTCCGGAAAAGTCCAATCCCCTCGGCGCCGTATTTTTTGAGAATCATCACTTCGTGCGCCATCTCGATGTTGGCCCTCAAATGAATGTCCACGCCATCCGACGTGCGCGCGGGCAAAGACGCCTCTTTCAAGTGGCTGCGCTGAATTTTTTTGTAGGCGGTCAACCGCGAGTGATACCTCCGAGATAGGGCCGGCGTGGGACTCACCCATACGTGTCCGGCGGATCCATCGATGATGAGGGTCTCGCCGACAACGATTCGATTGATGGCTTTTGCCGGAATGCCAAAGATGAGCGGGATACCCATGTCCCGCGCGATAATGGCCGCATGGGCGGTCCGGCCGCCCACGCGGGTGACCATGCCGACGACCTTGCTGGAGATGAGAGCCGCGGTCTGCGCGGGTGAAATTTCGTGCGCGACGGCGATAAAGGGCTGATCCGGCAGATCGGCTAATGAGGCGCCGGGACCCAGGAGCGAGGTCCGGTGCGGCAGATGGGCGCGCCGCGCCGGATCGGCGCCGTCGGTTTCAAGCAAGAGATCCAGCAGGAACCGCGAGACATCCTTGACGTCATCGCGCCGGGCGGCCAGATGCCTGTTTTTCATTTTGGAAAACACGGCCGCAACCTCCTCGTACGAATCCTCAACCGCCCACTCGGCGCACATCAGCCGTTTGCGGATCCGATCCTCGATTCTGCCGCGGATGTCGGGGTCGTCCAGCATGAGCCGGTGAACCGCGAATATTTCCTTTAGTCCAGACGGCTGTTTCCGGGAGACGCTCAGTTCCAGCTCCTTCAATTCCCGAATGGCGCTCTGGTGCGCCCGGCCCAGCCGGGCCAATTCCACCGCGGTGTCCTTGCGGGCGATTCGCCGGTGGGGCAGGTCGACCGGATCATCGACAATCCAGCATGCCCGGCCAATGGCGATTCCTGATGAGGCGGAATGACCCTTGAGGACGATCATTTGCCCTCACCGAATTTGTTGTCAATCAGTTTGATGACCGCGGAAATCGCCCGGGCCGCGTCTGGCCCCCGGACCTCAACCGTCACTTTCGCGCCGCATGCCGCCGCCAGCATCATCACGCCCATGATGCTCTTGGCGTTCGCTTTTGAACGGCCGCGCGAGACCTTGATTTCGGAGGTAAATGATTCGGCGAGCTGAACCAGCCGGGCGGCGGCGCGGGCGTGGAGTCCGGCGGCATTCTGTATTTTGATAGTCTTGCGGATCACAGCCATTGCGCGATTCCGATGGAAAGGGCCAGGGCCACAGCGAGGAGTTGATAGACAGAAAGCCACCGGCGATGGATCACCGTGATGGAGACCGCCACCAGCGCCAGGCCGATACCGAGCCTGATGTAGAATTGATCCGGAATGCGTCCGGCTGTGTCCAGACCGGCAATATGCGGCATCCGGTCCTGAAGGCGCTCAAACAGGCAGGCCATGGCCAGGGGAGTCGTCAGGCCCAGCAGAAACGCGCTCGTGCGGCGGATGGCCGGCAGGACACGGCTGGGGAAAAATCTGACAAGCCGGCCCACCATTTCCTCGCCGCAGGCCATTCCCAGAGAGAGACCCACCCATCGGGTCCGAAGATGATGGTAATTAAACAGACAGAAAAAAAGCGCCGCCCCGGCGGCGATAGGGATCGGCTCTCGAAGGACCAGGAGCGGCATGGCGATGAGGAAGCTCAGGAGTTTGAGATGGTCCCAGAACCAGAGACTGCCGAGCGCATTGAGCGGCGGGGAGATGCGGGATTTGACTGATTCGACCAGTTCGGCCTGAATCGATCCATCCGCGACCTTTTTTTCGAGATGGACGGTTACTCCCATGACGGCCGGAGCGAAATACGGATGGGTGTTGAAAAAGGAGGAGGCCCGCGCAATGGCCGCCTCAAATTGATCCGGCCGGCCGGCCCAGACGATTTTGAGCGACCGGCGGAGGGCAAAGAGGAATCCGACATTCTGCATGCGTTCGGGATTCCAGGCGGCCTGAATGAGAAAGGATTTCAGAAAAATATCCCATTTCATCAGCGCCGGATTCATCCGATCTCTCCCACAGCGGCCGCGCGCGGCGCCGGACGCTTTCGCAGGTGGCGAATGGTTTCGCCGAAGGCATGGAAAACGAATACAATCAGAATTCCCATCGAGACCACGGAGAGGGGCAACGCCGACGACCGGACGAAAACCACTCCGGCGCATCCCAGCCCCAGGCCGACCCCCCACCAGACAGCCGCCAGTCCCTGGAAGAGGAGCGTGGACGCATAAGCGACGCAAATGGAGAACAGCGCGACCCAGGCGACGGCGGCCGCCGGGACGGCCGCGGGCCCGAGAGAGGACATGATTTTGGGCAGTGCGCCCTGCACAGCGAGGATCGCAAGAAGGTAGAATCCCGCGGATTTGGCGAAGAGGGCGCAGATGGCGGTGAATTGGACCGAGCCGACGCGATGGAGCTTGTGAAAGAGAGCGGTGTTGACGTCCCGGAGCCGAAGATCGAACCACTTGGACAGGAAAGACGCGAGCAGTCCCAGAGCGGCCGCGAAGGGAACGGCGGCTATGGGATGGAGACTCGCGGGCAGGGAGGACGACGATCCCCAAATGCCGCCGAGAACCGCGGCCGTGGCCAGCGTCGGATCCGCAGCCGTCCGCTCCTTGAGAGGGATCGACCGTACAAACAGGAGTTCAAGACAAACACCGACCAGCGCCGCCTCGCGGATGTCTCCGAATACGGCGCCAAGCAATAGAGCGCTGAGAATCGGCCGGGAGATCAACATCTGACAGAAAGCCATCTGATCCAGCGACAGGACCGCGGCGAGAAGGGAAAAGAAAATCGTGTCCGTGAAAGTCATCACCAGTCGCCGTCGAGGTCCTTCCGCCGCGAGGTGGGTACGGACCGGATTTCGAATTCGATTCCGATGTCCATCATGCGCCGGATCGCGGCGATTTCCGTGTCCGAGGCGAAAAGCCCGTGAATCCAGGCATGCCGGCCGGACATCTCATGCATGCCGCCGAGATTGACCTCCCTGGGCTGAATTCCCCCGTCAACCGCCGACTGCAGGGAAAGAGGATCGGCGAAGAGCATCAGATGCGGCTCATCCGACCGGACCAGATCCGCCCATCGGCCGGCACAGGAACGGGTATCGCACGCGTCGACCCGGACCTCATCGGGGATCACCATCCGGAACAGGTCGATGCGGTCGGCGTCCCGGACGATCTGGTCGTCCACGACAAGGATGCGCCGGCACCGGAGGAATTCAATCCAGCCGACGACGACCTGGGCATGAACGAGCCGGTCATCCACGCGGACCAGGGAAATCATTTGGATTTGCTGATGACATCGATCCCCGCCCGGCCCGCGGCGACCATGTCGGCGAGACGGGTCTCGGACGGCGAGAGGGCCTTGAGCAGGAGAGGCAGATTGACGCCGCAGAGGCAGTCAATGGGATGGGATTTGGCGAGAGTGAGGGCTGAGAGGGTGGCGCTGGAATTTTTAAGATCGGTCAGAATGAGTCCGCGTCTCCCGGGATCCAGGCGCGAGGCCCATTTTTGCATTTTGGCCGTGAGAGTATCGAGGGAATCGGTGGCGGTGACGGAGATGGAATCGAGGTGAGGCAGATGACCCAGAAGATTCTGGGCGAGAGCGACGAGTTCCGATCCGACACCGCCGTGAGTGACGAGGAGGATTTTAGGATTCATGCGAGTCCCGGGCGCGGCACAACGGCATCAGTTTCAGCGCAAGCCGGCGCGCATCATGCCGGAGGACGTGTTTTTGCCCTTCAGCCGTCAATACCGGCACATCCCCGACGAGAAAATCGCCGGGCATGACGCGCAGGCCCAGCCTGCGCAGGTCGTCAATGTCGACCCGGACCGGGCCGGCGCCCTCGAGTCGGTATCGATCGATATAGTCGACCGGCGGCGACTGGGTGTTGACAACAATCCAGTCGAAGATGCGCGAATCCGCGTCATCCGCATGCTGGTAAATCACGCGGACGTGATCCGCCGCCGTCAGATTCGCCGTTTCTCCAGATTGGGTCATGACATTACATATATACACAACGGGAGCCGCCGTTTCCAGTAGGGTCCTGCGGACTTCGGCCGGGATCAGATTCGGCAAAATGCTCGTATAGAGGCTTCCGGGTCCCACCACAACCATGTCCGCCTCCCGGATGGCCGAAATGACCTCGGGCGTGACCTGAAAGACCGGTGGATCAATCGCCAGATGCCGGATCGGCCGCGGAGCGCGGCCGATCCGTGTTTCACCCCAGAGAATGGATCCGTCGTCGAGTTCGGCGACAAGCCGGATATTGTCGCGAGTGAGCGGAACGACTCTTCCCCGGGTCGACAGGACACGACAGGACTCCTCCACGGCTTTTTCGAAACTGCCGGTAATCCGGGTCAGGGCGACAATGAACAGGTTGCCCAGACTGTGACCCTTGAGACCCTCGCCCTGCTCAAAGCGGTAATTGAACAGGTCGGAGAGGAGCGACGGCTCCGACGAGAGCGCGACGACGCAATTTCGGATATCACCGGGCGCGACGATGCCGAAAGCGTCCCGGAGAATCCCGGAGCTTCCACCCTCGTCGGTCACGGTCACGCACGCGGTGATGTTCGATGTGTACTCCTTGAATCCGGCCAGGAGCGTGGAGAGCCCGGTGCCGCCGCCGATAAAAACGATTTTGGGCCCGCGGGCGAATTCCCTGGCGGCCAGTCTGGCGAAAAAGGCCTCGCGGGTGAAGCCTGAATATTTCAGTGCGGTGGAGACGAGTTTGTAGAGTCCAAAGAGCAGCAGCCCCACGCCGACGATGATGAGCATGAGCTGAAGATTGAGTTTGAGATGAAATTTGTCCAGTTCATCCATGATCCGGTGAATTCCCCAGAGAGACATCGACACGCCCAGCGCGCAGACCAGCAGCCAGCGCTTGAGATACAGACCCGGCCGAAGGAGCGCGGACAGGATGGATGGATTCATTTGCCGATGTCGCGATGGACAAGACTAACTGTCACGGAGGCATCGGCGGCGAAGGTATCGGTAAGGAACCGTCGAAGGCGCTCCGAGATGACAACCGACCGGTGCCGGCCTCCGGTACACCCAACGGCGATTCCCAGATGGGACTTGCCTTCCGCGATGAACCGGGGAATCAGAAACGACAGCCAGTCCCCGGTTTTTTCAAGAAAAGCCGCCGCCGGATCGGACTGGAGGACAAATTCAGCCACTTCCGGGTCGAGACCGGTTTTGTTGGACAGGGCCGGCTCGTAAAAAGGGTTGGGCAGGAACCGAACGTCGAGGACGATGTCGGAGGATGCGGGCAGGCCGAATTTGTAGCCGAACGAGGTGAGAAAAACGAGGAGCCGGGGTCTGGATTCCGGGGAAAAAAATCCGACGAGCTTTTCCTGAAACTCACGAAGCGACAGCGCGCTCGTGTCAATGAACACGTCCGATCGCTCCTTCAGCTCGCTCATCATCTGCCTCTCCCGCTCGACGCTCTGCTCCAACCCGGACGCCGCGCCCAGCGGGTGTTTCCGGCGTGTTTCGCTGAAACGGCGCAGGAGGACGGGAGTGTCACAGTCTAGGAAAACGAGGAGCGGGTGGATCGTTTCCAAGTTGGAGAGGACTCTTAGGGCGGCCTGAAGTTCGTCGGATATATTGCTTGACCGGACATCACAAACCGCCGCGACCCGGCGTGGCTGATCTTTGGATCCGATCAGCAGTTCGGCGAATTTGGGCAGGAGCGCCGGTGGGAGGTTATCCATGCAAAAAAACCCGATGTCCTCGAACGTGCGAAGGGCGATGCTTTTGCCGGCGCCGGAAAGGCCGGTGACAATGACGAACTCGAGCCGTCCGGGTTCGTCCGTCACGATGCGGGCGAAACCGCAAGCCGCTGGGCGAGGGTCTTGCGAAAGGCCCAGGCGGAGTCGTATCCGACGGACCGCAGTTGCTGGTTGCGCGCCGCGGCTTCGACAATCACGGACATATGCCGGCCGGTTCGAACCTGTACTTTGACCTGAGGCACCTCAACGCCCAGGATCCGCTTGATTTTCACCCGCCCCAGCCGCTCCTCCCGCCGGCGCTGGGCTGTGGGCGGAAGCAGATCAACGACCAGATGAATGGGATGCTCATCGACGACCGCGGACACTCCGAAAATCTGCCGGACGTTCAGGATGCCCAGCCCCCGGATTTCCATGTGGTGCCGGCCCAGTTCCGGAGCGGACCCGATCAGTTCGTGGTCCTGTTCCAGGCGGATCTGGACGATGTCATCCGCGACGAGACGGTGACTGCGTTCGATCAGCGACAGCGCGATCTCGGATTTGCCGACTCCGCTGGGGCCCAATAGAAGCACGCCCAGTCCAAAAATGCTCATGAAGGTGCCGTGGACGTCGGTGTGGGGCGCGAGACGGTTTTCCAAAAACGTGTAGAAGGCCGCGAGGAACCGGGTATAGGGTACACGGGTGGTAAAAATGGGAATGGCGGACTGCCGGATCAGCGATGGATCAAGTTTGGCGGGGGAGAGGCCGTCGGTAAAAATGGCGGCGGCGGGCTGAAGTTTGTTAAAGAGGTCGAGAAATCCGGATCGAACGGGCGCGGGGGCGGCGCGAAGGGCGGCCAGTTCGATGGAACCGATGACCCATACGCCGCTCTGGATCGATTCCAGAGGGAATTCTATTTCCGGACCCCGGCCAACCACGGCGGGCCGGCTGGGCTTCGATCTTTTCCCACGATGCCCGGACAGATCCCGATACGACAGGTTCCATAGATTCAACGCGAGCGCAACCGCCGGCCGGATGACTTCCGCCGACCGGATTTGCCGATGAAGGCCGCCATCGCCGGCGACGAATTGGAGATGGAGATGCCGCTCGTTTTTGAAGAACTCACGTACCGTGAGAGGCATTCAGCGGGTCCTCCGGGGTCGGGCCGGTTCTGTGACAGCGCAATCGGAAGCGACAGGAGGCCATCCCTGGCCGGCGGCTATCGTTTCCGTTCCTCCTCTTCGATAATCCGATAAATCTCCGCTTCTGATTTCGCCCCAAGAAGCGAGTCCTTGAAGACTTTGTGCTTGAGCAGCCGGGAGATACGCGCCAGGGCGCTGATGTGCGGCCCCGTTTCGGTTTCAGGCGTGACCAGAAGGAAAATCAGCCGAACCGGTTTTTCATCGAGTGCGTCAAACGGAACGCCGGCCGACCGGCCGAAAGCGGCGCAGAGCCGGGAGCAGGCGCCGGTTTTCGCGTGTGGAATGGCCACACCGTTTCCTATCCCGGTGCTCATCAACTTCTCGCGCTCCATCACCGCCTCGATCACTTTCGCCTTGTCCTTCACATGCCCGGCCTTGACGAGCAGGTCCACCAGCTCCAGTATCACCTCCCGACGCGTTTTGCCCTTCATATCCACCTTGATGCAGTTGGCCGAAAGAATATCCAGTAGTCTCATGCTAACGTGTGTACCTCACTTTCACTTCCTCCTCGTTTATGACAGGTCCGGTTCGATCAACCCGAACGACTCATCGTTTCTGCGATAGATGACCTTGACCTGAGAATCCTGCGAATCTTCAAAGACGAAAAACGAAAAATTCAGCGTCTTGAGCTGAAGCAACGCCTCCTCGACGCTCATGGGCTTGATCGACAGCCGGGTGACTTTGATGCCGTCCGAGTCATCCGCATCCTCCGGGGTTCGGGCCAGCTCCCGATCCCGCTCCGTCGCGCGCGACCGCCGTTCGCGGATGGCGCGCTGGCGCGGCGTCTGGATCTTCCGCTCCTTCTCACGGATCGCCGACCGCTCGAGTTTGGCGATCGCCTCGTCGATAGAGGCGTACATGGTATCCGTGGATCGGCCGCTGACTTTCAATTTGAGCCGGGCGGCGGTCAACCGGATGTCGACCACATGGTGCTGGCGCTCCTTGCGGAGTACCGCGTCGACGCCGATGATTCGAGGGATATGGCGCTGGAGCCGCTCAAGGCGTTTTTCGACATAATCCCGAATCGGGCGCGTCAGCGGGATGTCCCGGCCGGTAACAGTAAGCTGCATGGTGGTCCTCCTAAGACTCCTGTGCGGGAGAGGAATCGGCCGAAGCGGTCTCCGGCGCGACCGGCGCCGGGCCCTCCAGGGCGGAATCATCTCTGCGCAGCCTGCGGGGCAAAAAGCCCAGGGCCTCGCGGTATTTGGCGACGGTCCGTCGCTGTATGTGGATTCCCTCCTGATTCAAACGGTCCAGAATGTCGACATCCGAAAGAGGCTGCCGGTCGTTCTCGGTTTCGATCATGATCTTGATTTTCTGCTTGACCGCCCTGCTCGACAGAGACCGGCCGGACGCAGTCTGGACGCTGTTGGAGAAAAAGTATTTCAATTGATAAAGGCCGACAGGCGTATCGGCATACTTTTGATTGCTGAGCCGGCTGATGGTCGATATGGAGAGCTTGAGGGCGTCCGCTACCTGTTTGAGCGTGAGGGGCCGAAGATCGTCGAACTGGCCCCTGAAGAAATCGGGCTGGAAGTCCACGACGTACTTGGTCACCAGGTAGAGGGAAAGATTCCGCTGGCGAAGAGTATTGAGGATCCAGCGGGCATTGGTCAATTTTTCTTTCAAGTAGCTTTTCTCCTCCTTGGTCAAATCCCCCTTGCGAAGCATTTCGACATACCGGGGATTCATGCCCAGGCGGGGCAACGGATTCTCATTCACGATGACTTCCATCTTGCCGCTCACCTCCCGAACAAAAATATCGGGGACAATATACCGGGTTTCCGATCCGCCATAATCACGCGCCGGATGGGGATTCAGCGACCCGATGATCTCAACCGCCTCCAGGACCCTGTCGAGTTTGATTTTCAGGGACGCGCTGATTTTCTTGTAGTTTTTTCGGACGAGGTCGTCAAGATGAAGTTCAATGATGGGCCGGACGAACTCCAGGCTGCTCTCGTCCAGATGGTCAATCTGAAGGAGGAGGGCCTCTTTCAAATCCCTGGCGCCGACGCCGGGTGGATCGAGGGTCTGGACGATGTCAAGCGCGGCGCGGACCGATTCGGGGGAGGAGGCGAGGTGCTGGGCGGTTTCGTCGATCTGGAGGGTGAAGAGTCCGCGGTCATCGAGACTGCGGATGATGAATTCACCGACCGGCAGGAGCGCGGGCGGCGCGATGACGCGGAACTGCCAGAGGAGGTGATCGGCGAGTGACGGCAATTCGACTTTGATGTGTTCGATCGACTGCAGGTCCTGGTTCTTGACGCGATGGGATGAGATGTACCCGAGGTCGGCGCCATCGTGGAAATTACGAAGCCAGTCCTCATCGTCCTCCGTCTTGGCCGCCTCATCCTTCTGCTCTTTGAGCTCCTCCGGAGGCTGCTCCTCTTCCTGGAGGGACTCGACATCCTCAAGGACCGGGTTCTGGTTGACTTCCTCCTGAATCCAGAGCGCGACTTCCATGATCGGTTTGACCATGAGCTCGATCGCCGCCCGCTGTTCCGGGGAGAGAAAGAGACCGAGTTTGGTCTGGACGTCAAGACGGACTTCAGGCATTGGCGCTAGTCATCCTGCTAGTCATCCTGCTAGTCATCCTGCTAGTCAAGCCGGAAGCGGTCGCCGAGGTAAATGCCCCGGACGCGCTCGTCCTGAATGAGGTCGGCGGAACTGCCGGCCGTCAAAATCCGGCCATCGTAGACGATGTAGGCATACTGGGTGATCGACAGTGTTTCGCGGACGTTGTGATCGGTGATGAGAATGCCGTATCCCTCCTCGCGAAGAGCCAGGACGATGTCCTGAATGGTCGCCACCGCGATGGGGTCGATTCCGGCGAAGGGTTCATCCAAAAGGAGAATGGCCGGCTCGGGAATCAGGGCGCGGGCGATCTCGACACGCCGGCGCTCGCCGCCGGAGAGGTTTTCTCCCAGGGTCTTCCGGACGGCGCCGAGGTCAAAGCGGTCGATCAACTCATCGAGCTTCTTTTGCCGCTCGGCCTTCGTCCACTGCCCCAGTTCCAGGATGGCCATGAGATTCTCCTCGACGGACAACCCCCGAAACACGGACGCTTCCTGGGGGAGATAGCCGATTCCAAATCGTGCGCGCTGGTACATGGGGAGGTGAGTGATGTCGGAGCTGTTGAAGAGGACCCGGCCGGAGGTGGGCCGGATGAGTCCGACGAGCATTTTAAAGGTGGTGGTCTTGCCGGCGCCGTTGGGTCCGAGGAGACCCACGATTTGCGCCGGCATGACGGAGAGGGCGACGTCGCGGACGACGTACCGGCGCTGGTATTTTTTCGTGAGTCCCTCAACCTGCAATCCGTGCCCGTTTGACGGCTCGGTCACTTTTTTTCCTCCGGCACAATATCGGCCTCGACTCCGCCCTCGATCGTCAGCCGCCGGGAGGTCAGGTTCACGGTGATGACTTCCCCCCGAAACACATTCTCGCCCGACCGAAGACGCGGATTGCCGCGCAAAATCACCAGATCCCGGTCCTTGTAGAAAATCGCACGCTCACACCGGCCCTCGATCTCCTTGTCTATCAGCACCACATCGTCTTCGGCCTCGATCCGGTCCAGCTGCTTGGCCTCCCTGGAAAAAAACGCCTTGAGCCTGGAACACCGAAGAATGCGGCCCTGGTAGAGCGCCTCCACGTGGCCTGTGAATTCCGTGAAATTTTTGTCGGGATAAACGGAGAGGAGATCCGATGTCACTTTGAGCCGGTCGGGCGCGCCGCCGGCTGGGCGGGCGGCGCGGGGCGAATCGGCCGAATAGGCGGGAAAAATCGCAAGAACGAAGAGTATCCAGATGCCGGGGCCGCGCCAGAGTCCGTTCATGATCAGGCCGGACCCGAGAACGTCGCGCGCTGGAGATGGAAGACGCTCCGGTCGCGCGGGAGGAGCATCTGATCGGCTGAGAATTGAAACTGGCGAAATGACCCTTCCACCGCCTGATCGCACCGGAGAATCGATGTCCGGGGATTCCAGGACATCCGGCCAGCACGGAGGCTGAGACTGTCCTGGACCGACGTATAGGTCACGCGGCCATGGAGTTCGACGCTTTTGTCGGCCGGAGAGAAAAATCCGCTGTCCGCGGAAATCCGGCCGGACTGGGCGCCGTTTTGAAACAGAATAAACCGCACATCCCGAATGTCGATGACTTCGCCGGACCGTTGGTCGCGGGCCGAAGAGGCAATGACCGATGAAACCACGCGGGCCTCGGCGGCCGAGAGATCGAAGATGGGTTCCTCACCGGCTGTCTCGCGGCTGTTGAACCCCTCCACAACCAGCGCGGCAGGCGCCGGGGCCGGCGGCTGTCGTGACCCACACCCCTGGCCACAGACCAATGCCAGGCCCACAGCCCCGATGATCGTTCGATTCATGGGAGGGAGCCTCTCATTTTAATGGAATGGGCCGCAACACGTTCAAATGCCCGGCGTCCTCGCCGGCCGGTCCCAGCGTCCGGCGCGACTGGCCGTCCACCAGAATCTGGAGATTCTCCACATCCGGCAAATTCCATTGCAGGGTCAGCTTGAGACTCTGCAGAAGCACCCACTCCTCCTCCGTTCCGCCCGACAATTCGGCGATCGCGTCCTGCGCGACATCCACGTAGAGTCGGGCGCCATCCCGATAGACGCTTCGGATAGAAAACGTGTCCGGCAGAGGAGAAAAGACGGTGGGGTCCGTGTCGCCCCGCGCAAGCTCCTTGATCAACCACAATACCCGTTCCTCCGACCCTGCCGGAAATCCGACCGGGGGTCGATAGATTTGAGTCCATCCGCCACGCCGAAGCGGGAAGGCCAGAGGGACGCGATCGGGTGATTCCGGAATGACCGCTGAACGTGTATGGGGCCGGCGCAGGACCGCAAGGAGGATGATGGCGAGGACACAAATAGCGGCGAGGGTGAAGAGGATTTTCATGCGTACGATCAGTTATCCGATGGGCCCGGGGCCGCCCGCGGGGAATCCGATTGTGAGGAGGCGTCCCGTTCCGTGACCCGCCGCAGTCGCTCGATTTCCATTTCTTTGAATTTAAGAATGCCCCCGACAATTCCATCGGCGATTTTTCGCTGATACCATGGTTTTTGCAGAAACGACGATTCCCAGTCGTTGGTGACAAATCCAACCTCGACCAGCACCGCAGGCGCCAGGACGTCTTTTAGGACATAAAAAAACGCGCCCTTGCTCCCCCGGAATTTGGAGGCACCCTCAAGAGACGCGATCATCTGGTCGGCGATGGATTTGGACAGATCGAGACTCGCGTCGAGATACTGCAGCTGCATGACATCACCGAGAATGCGGGCAATGTCGACCGGCGTCGGCGGCCGGACGGCGTCGGCGGTCGACTCGGCGTTTTCGAACGTCGCCAGCGCGCGCACCTCGTCGTTGGCCCCCTCGAGATCGAGATGATAGACCTCAAACCCGCTGGCATCGGCGTTTTTGCGGACGCTGTTGGCATGGATCGACACGAAGAGATCGCCGCGGGCGCTATTCGCGCGCCGGGCGCGGTCCTGAAGGGAAACAAACTCATCCCGACGGCGCGTCATTACCACCCGAATCCCCGGATCCCGCTCCTGGAGGAGCGCGGCGACGTGAAGAGCGATGCCAATGACAATATCTTTTTCGACAGCCCCGGATTTTCCCCTGGCGCCCGGATCGCCGCCGCCATGCCCGGGGTCGATCACCACTGTTTGAATGCTCCCCTTTCGAAGGCCGGTAGGCCCCGTAGCGGACTGAGGCGGGTCGGATTTGAGCTGAGGCGAGGGTTCGGCGACGGCAAGGTGAGGGGAATGAACGAGCAGGACATCATCCGCGGAAGCGGTTTCGACGAAAGAAAAAATATCCGAGAAATTTTTGAGAATATCCTCCGGAAACGCGATGGTCGATTCGAGAAATCGAACCGGCCGGGGGAGAAGAAATTTCCTTCCATTTTTCAGAGCCAGACGCTCGCCTTCCGCCACCCGCAACCATCCCCGGTCGCCCCGCCACTCGACGGTGCGGGTCAGGGGATCGACCTGCATGGCCGACCGGATCGATTCGGGCAGATCCTGGGCCCTCACATCCCCAGCTCCTTCCAGGAGGATCGGCCGGCGCTCGCCGTTTTCGACGATGACCCAGGCCGATACGGACACCGGCCGGACGCCCAAAAGAAGGATCAAGAGGGCAGCGGCGCCAAAAGAACGTGTTTCCTCTGCGACCACCATTTTCAGTTTCGCGACCTCCAATAGAATTTTTCCAGCGCCCTCCGGCCAAATGGAGGCGGGGGGAATCGAACCCCCGTCCGTGAATCCCTGCCGGAATGATCTACGTACGTATCCCGTACTTGAGTCTCGGCCGCCGGTTGGCTGCGGGCAACCCCGGATAGCCCAGCCTTCTTAAGTACAAAACCCGGCCGAAGGCTGCCGGATCAGGAGACCTTCAGTTCGTAGGAGCGAGGCGGCGCTGAAGGCCCAAACCGCCCATCCCCGCTCCGGAGCCTAATTAGGCTGCCAGCGCCAGAGGTTCGTTGGCGTTTATGAGTTGTGTCGGAAGGTTTTTCTCCGCCAAAGCGGACGGGTCGTCCCGACAGGACCCGGTACGCACATCCAGGCTCAAGAAGCACGTCGAAGCCATTTCGCCCCCATCGCGCTATCTGGCACGATTTTTGCTATTCTATATATAATATAACAAGCCGGGCGGAACAAGCAAGAAAGAGGATGGGTCATAGGGCCATAATTACTTATTGAGATCGACCCGGAACAAATAGAATTTGTCGACAAAGCCATCCTGATTCAGGACAAAAGGGACTGGGCCCCATAGGGTGCTGTAAAACCCGGCGTGGGCAACGGCGCTGATCAGCTGGAAGGGATAGGGATTGGGGAAAGTAAATTCGCCGGCGCGTTTCATGGAAAGCTGAATCGGGCGCATGTTGGTATTGTGAAGCGGGAGGACAATCCAGTCGCCGTGTTGAACATTCTGCCGGGCGTAGTTGAAGGCTTCACACCCCTCGCGCTCCAGGTAATGCTGGAGACCCCAATGGCCGGCGAAAAAAATTCGGCCACCGGTCTGGCGAATGCCTCGAATGGTCGACTGGGCAAAAGATCGGCCGGCGGCAGCGAATTCCCTGTCGGCCAGGGCCAACAAAAAAGTGATCGACACGCTTAAAACAAACGATACGGCCACATACTCGATCCATATCCCGGGACTGTCCAACGATTCGACCCATCTGAGGAGCAGGACCGCGGCCGGGAATACGGCGGGAAGGAGAACCCGCGCGGCCACGGTCCAGTTCAAAAGCATCACAAAGATCAGCGTGCCGATCAGCCAGAGTCCCAGGAGGGTATCCGCCGGACCCTGCGGACGCCGCCGGACAGACAGGGCGCAGACGACCAGGAGCAAAACACCGCCACATCCCATGAGGCTCCAGATCGGCCGAACCGGCTCCGGAATTTTTTTCAGGCAAAGTATCGCCATCATCACACACGCCAGACCCGCCGCCAGAGCCGCGCGGCGCGGAAGTTTCAGGGCGAGCGGTATGAGAAGAATCGGCCAGAGGATGGCACCGCCGAGGAAAACCACGGTGTTGGCGATCTGAAGGACGGTGTCGCGGGCGAATTCCGAGGAATAGGCGGCGGAGCTGACCGGATGAAACGATCCTGATTCGATTTTCGAGTACCACCCCCAGGCAAGGAGGGCGACGACGGGGAGAATCAATCCGATCAGATGAACAGTGAGTCTGCGGACATGGACCAGCCACCAAGTCCAGAGAAGGAGGACAAGACCCAGGCCGAAATATTTTGTCAGCGCGGCCGCGCAGACCGCCGCGCCCGCCGGCCAGAGGCGCCAGGCCCGGGCCGGCTCCTGCGCGGCCTGAAGGGTCCATTCAACGGCCATGAGCCAGAACAGGAGGAGCGGGATGTCGGCCATGACACCCGTGGCGCTGACAAGAAATGCGGGACTGGCCAGCGTGAGAGCGACGGCCAAAAAGGGATGCCGGCACCATCGGGCGGCGAGGCGATACATGAAGAAGGCGGATGCGGCGGCCATGGCCAGATAGACAAGATGGATAGCGATTTCATTTTCTCCAAATGGAATGGTCAGCAACGAGAGGATATAGGCGTTGAGGGGAGGGTTGTTGCTCGTGACCCATCGAGACTGCGGCGACCGGTACCAGTTGTAGTCGTAGCTGTAGGGATGGAGCGGCGATACTCTGATCTGTCTGGCGTCCCTGAGGAATACGGTGTCATCGAGATGAAAGGCCTTGTTCACAAATGGCAGAAGGATCAGCATGGCCAGAACGACGGCCGGCCAAGGACCGGACAGCGCGGCCCACCGCCTCACCCCGGCGGATGTCGGAGACATCGGCACTTGGGGCGTCGGAGACGCTGACCCGGATGAGGATGGCGCCGCTCCAACGCCTCCGGTTCTGGTCTTCCTCTTCTTCACTGAACCAGAAACGCGAGAAAATCCTTCAACTGGGAAAAGTCCGCCTCTTCGGGGACTTCCAACTGCCGCCGCGACAGCTCCGGTTTTTTTGTTCCGGACGGAAACAGTATCCTGACCGGCCGGGTGAAGAGATCGGTCATTTCCTGGACTTTCAAGAAGAGTTGAACGGGCCGCTCTTTACGAAGATCCACCGCGATATCGCCCACCGTCAGATCGCCGGCATCGGGATTAACATTTTCTTTTTGATAAATCACATACCGATAGGGAACGGGTTTGGTCAGAGTCAGGGGCTTGAGGAGGGAGATTTTGCTGTTCTCGAGCGAAAGGACAATGACCGGATCACGGGTGCCTTCAAATACGCCGTCCACATTGTCGATGGGCGGAAATTCAAAAGCGCCGGCCGAGTCAGTGACGGTGACGGCCAGGAGGGCGTTTTCAACGTTGGGATCATAGGGATTGAAAAACCCGACTTCCCGCTCATAGAGCCGCACCTGAACGTTCGGCAATCCCTCCTGCCGGAATTTCAATCGGCCGCGGGTGACCATGACCGGCTGGGCTTCAGGCAATCGGACTCGCTTTCTCAGCGCAAGCAGGCGGATATCCAGTTTTTTTTCGGGTGGAGGCGGGGGCGGCGGCGCGGCGACCACCACCGGTTCCTTGACGGGCGGCGCGACGACGGGAATGTCTTCGATCGACACAATCGCGAGGGAAATCTGGCCGGGTCGAATCACGATGGAATCCGAGACGGCCGGATGGACGTCTTCTGCGGTCAACCGGAGTCGATACAGTCCCGGCGGAAGACTGGCCTCGACGTATTGATCTTTCTGAACGCGTTTGAGGTAGAAATCCTGGGAGACGCCGTCACCGGAGACGAATTCCAAATGAAGATTTTCCAGAGCGGGTTTGCGAGTCATGAAGTAGAGAAGCACTCCCGTTTTGACCACTGTGACGGTCGGAATATCCCCGGAAGGGAAAACCGGGAACGTTGTCTCATAGGCCGTCACGGCCGGCGCGGCCGGAAGGTCGACAGGCTCGACGAGATGTTTTTTAAGCTGGAGTTTCGACATCTCATCCTTTTTCAACGGCGCAAGAAGCTCAAATACCTCCTTACGCATCCGATAACTTTCTTTGCCGTAAACCGTGATCACATCCATCTCGAGTTGATCGGCGGCGGCGCGCGCCGGCCCGGCCGGGCCGGCGCCGGAGAAGAGGGCGAGGGCGGTTGCGAGCGACATCGCGGCGGCCCGGAGGAAAGGGCATGAGTTCATTGCATTCGGCTGAGTGCTTTTTTGGATTCGGCCGCGGCGGCGGATTGGGGATACTTGGAAATAATTTTCTCAAAGAGCTTTCGGGCCCTGCCCGGATCGGATTTATTGTATGCGCCGGCGGCCAGATACAACGATTGCGATCCAACGTCCGGGTCCCGGGAGATATATCCGAGTTGTTCGGCATATCGGGCGGCCAGCGTCGATTCGGTATGATAGAGCGCCTTGGCATAGACCAGCCGCTCGACCTCCTGCGCGCTTTCCGACAGCCGGGTTCCATAGGCTAGGACCTTGCGCCAGAGTCCAAGCTCTTCCATCAAAATGACGAGATTTTTCCATGCCTCGTCCTGAAAATCGCCCCGGGCCATCTCCACCACATGCTCAAAATGCTGCGCCGCCTGCTTCTTGCGTCCCAGATGGTGCATCGACATGCCCAGATAGTAATGCTTGCGCTCCAGAAGAGACGAATCGGAAATCTGCGAAAAAAGGGCGATGGACGGTTCGTACTGCTTGACGTGAAACGCGGCCAGACCCGCCCGGTACCGGACATAGTCGGCCAGATTGTCGGCCTCGGGCAGAAAGGCCTTGTAGTGGGCCAGCGCCTCCGCGTAGCGGCCGGTCTCATAGAGACTTTCCGCGGCCATAAACCGGAGGCGCGCGGCGTTTTTTGAAACTTTGCCGGCGAATTTCCCCGCCAGATCCGCGGCGTCCGCGTACCGGCCCGATCCAAAGGCTTCCTCCACGAGAAGGAGGACGGCCTCTGCGCCGTAGGACGTTTTCGGATAATCGGTCATCAGTTGTTTGAACATCTCCTCGGCCCGGCTCTTTCTGCCCAGCTTGTGAAGCGACCAACCCATCCCATAGAGACCCTGCATGCGGCTTTCGGCGGAAAGCCCCGTCGAGGATAGAAGTTTTTCATAGAACAGGACGGCCGTATCGTAAGCCTGGAGAGAAAAGAAATGAGTCGCGCGCGCCTCCAGCGCCGCGGCCCGGTCGTCGGACGACTCAATTCCGCCGATTTCCTCAAGCGCCCCACGGACATCCGAGGACGTGCTCTTGCGGGCCAGCCACATCCGTGCCTTGTCCCGGTATGACCTGGGCGTGCCCGAATGGGTCACGAGAGCGCGGAGGATTTCGACCAGCTCCTGCTGAGGCGCATTTTCGACCCGCATGAGGCTGGCGGCGAGTTCAAATCGTATCTCCACATTGTCCGGGTCCCGGAGCTGGGCCTTGCGGAATCGGGACGCGGCCTCAGCGTAATTGCCCTGATTGTACGCAATGATGCCGAGAAACTCGTCGATGTTGATCCCCGCAGCCGCGCCCGGCGCCTGGGCCGCCCGCTCAAAATATGTCTTGGCCTCCTCAAACTGTCCCAGCTCATAATGGACCGCGCCGATTTCCAGCGCATATCGCTCGGGCCGGGAAAGCCGGCGAAAGTAAACGAGCGCCTTGGCGGGTTGTTTGATGTAAAGGTACGAACGCCCGATAATGGAGAGTACCTGATCGTCATCCGCGACCGAGAGAAGAGAGTCGAGTGCGCGCTGATAATTGCCGCTGTTGAAATAGAGGATGCCGAGATTTTTGCTGATTTTTTTCGGTTCCGGACTGGCCTTGCGAGCTCGGTCATAGAACAGGACGGCCAGGTCCTGCTGGCCCATCGCCAGCGCGGCCTGGGCCATCGCCAGATGCGCGTCGGCCGGAGCCGCCGGGTCCAGTGAGACGTAGGATTGAAAATACTTGATCGACTCCTCGTACCGCTCCTGCGCGTAGGCGGACCAGCCCAGCCCGGCGTATGCCGATTTTTTTTCCGCGGCCGGCCCGGAGAGTTTGAGAAGGTGGTGATAGGCGCGTTCCGCATCGGGGTACTGGCCGAGGGCATAGAGGCTTTCAGCGAGCATCAGGTGTTCGCGCCGGTCCACGGGGTTGGCCAGAAGGGATACGACGGATCGGTAGTCTTTTTTCTGAAACGCGGAGTAGACCCGGTATAGCCGGAGCTGTTCCGGCGCAACCGCGGCACCCAGCTTTTCGTAGGCCTCGATCATCTTGCCGATGTCCTTGCCCGAGGATTCGATCTCAATGAGCTGCGCCGTTGCGCGGCTGCGGAGGTCTTCATTCGGGCTGAGTTTGAGAATGCTCGATAGATTCTGCCTGGCTTCTTCGCCCCGGCCCATCTGTAGGAAAGACTGGGCAACAAAATAGAGCGCATCCTCCTCGTGATCGTTTTCCCTGGAGGTCAGGGGCAAAAGGGCATCGACGGCGCGCGAGAACTGGCCGAGGCGGTACTCGCAGAGACCGAGTTTGAAGCGGGCGAGATCGTTGGAGGGCTGTTCGAGGAGGAACAGCGCGAAGGCGTCTTTGGCGGCGGACCATGCGGAAGTCTGAAAGCGGCATTCGCCGACCCAGAGGAGGAAATTAACGTCTTTCTGATAAGCGTGGAGCTGTTCGAAGAACGGAAGGGCGCGGTCGAATCGCTGTTCCTTCAGATAGAAATAGGCCAGGACCGATTTGAGACTCCAGAGATACGGGCTGCCGGGCGTGGATTTTTGATACTGATCCAGAAGGTCTTCCGCCCGGGTGAACTGCTTGAGTCGAAGTGCCGACTGGATCCAGAGGAGATACACTTCGTCGCCGTGGGATGATCCCGGGAATTTTCTTGTAAACTGTTCCGCGTGGGACACCACTTCCGAAAACTGATTGTCCGCGTAGAGCGCGCCGAGGACTTTGACGTAGACATCCTCCAGCCTCGGGAAGGCCGGGAAATTCGAGAGGATCGTCCGATAGAGGGCGAGGGCCGGATCATATTCCCCGAGGTGGAAATGACATTCGGCGGACCAGAAGAGGACATCGTCCTCCCAGTCGTTTCCGGCCAACTGGGGTTTGAGGCGGATGAATTCGTCGAGGGCCTGGCGATATTCTCCGTCGTTAAAGAGCGCCGCGGCGAACTGGAGGTCGTCCGTGAGGGCCGCATCGGAAACCGTGAGGGGCAACAGGCAGCAGGCAAACAGAAGAGAGAGCAGTATTCGAGACGCACTCATTGCCGATCACAGACAGACACAGACTTTTTTTTATCAAGAAGGTCAGAAAACATATTCCACCTTGACCAGCCGCGTTTCCTTGCGCGGGGCGCTTTCGTAGATCCACTGCCTCACCGCGCCCAGCGCGCGGATGTCCAGTTCCTGATATCCTCCGGATCGCTCGATCTCCGCCTGGGCGACGAACCCGCTTTCGGAGATCACCACCCGCAAGACCACTTCGATCCTGGGTTCCTGAATCCCCATGTTCAACGGAATCTCCGGCTTGATGACCCGGATGGCCTTGCGCCTCGACGGATCCGGGGACTGCTCTTCCGAAGACGACTCATTCGAGACCGGACCCTTGAGCATGACGGAGGGACTCCATTGAACATTGTCGACATCGATTTTTTCAGCCTCGAAGGCCACCTCCACATACTGGACATTGACATCCACGCCGAGCGGCACCACCGGGACATATTCGCCCGACGGCATCTGCACCTTCGGCGTGGGTGACGGCGGAGCCGCCAGCGCCTCCTTGGATACTTCCTTGCGCTCAACTTCCATCACTTCCACATTTTCCGACCGGATGAATTTGGCCATGTTTCGATCTTTGGTGAGCCGGACCTCGTCCGGCCGCGCGGAGAGCTTGGCGGCCGGTTCGACCTTGGGCATTTCCACCTTGTATTTTTTCTCGACGATCCGCCCGATTTTTCGCCGGGCGGTGGGGAGTGCCGGCATGGCGCCCGGCCGGGATTTGGGTTGCGCGGCCGGAGAAGCGCCGGGCATGGTCCGGATGGCGATTTCGACGCCGACATTGCGTCGAGTCTTGATGTCGGCCTGAAGGACCGACCAGAAGATCAGGAGGCACGCGGTGTGGAGGATGAAGGACAGACCGACAAACCGGCCCAAGGGATCGGGCCGGCCGAAGGCGTAGTAATAGAAACTCATGACTACCGCACCAGATTCTCTTCGTAGATCACGTCAAACGCGAAATCGAAAAACCCGCTCTTGCGCGCCACCGAAATCACCTTCATGACCGTTCCGTACGGAACCCGACGGTCGGCCTGCACGGAGACGACCCGTGTTTTCGCCGGGATGGCCCTCAGCCGGGAATAGAGCTGATTGAGTGAGACCTCCTCCCGGTCGAGATAGATTTTCTGATCCTGATCGAGAACGATGATGATTTCCCGTTGCGGCAGTTCCTCCTGGCTTGCGGAGGGCGGGAGTTGAATGCCGAATTGAGACGACGCCTGGCCGAAGCTGGCGGAGAGCATGAAAAAGATGAGGAGCTGGAGGACGACGTCAATCATGGGCGTCATGTTGAAATCGAAGTTCTCCTCCTCCAGTCCGGGGATGTTGATCCGGCGGGTTTTCATCTGGCCGGCCCGCCGGCGGAGCTGCCGTAAAAAAGCGCCTTGACGAATCGAGTGCTGTACTCCTCGAATTGATCGGCGAATCGATTGATGCGCGACCGGAAATAGTGGAAGGCGACATAGAGGGGAATGGCGACAAACAACCCTTCCGCCGTGGTCAGGAGGGCTTCGTAAACTCCGGCCGCCACGATATCCGTCGATGTCGTTCCCTGAGAGGCGATGTTGCGAAACGCGGAGATCATGCCGGTCACCGTGCCCAGAAGCCCGAAGAACATGGAGACATTGGAAAAAACGCCCAGCGCCCTCAAGTACCTGGCCCGCGCCTGGAGCTCGAATCCCGCCACGGTCGTCATTTCCTTCTCGACCGCATCGGCGCTGATGGCCGTCAATTCCAATCCGGACGCCGTGACCCGCGCCAGTGGCGAATCCTGATATTTCTGGCAGAGATCCGCCAGACCCTGCATGTCTCTTTGCCGTGCCAGTTCAAGAAACTGCGCCCCGAGCTGTGGCGGGAGAATCTTTCTGGTTTGGAGACTGATCATCTTCATCAAAATGATCGCGAACCCCAGAACCGAGCAGAGCAAAATGAAATAGAGACAGAACCCGCTTTTGGTAAAAATCAGCGTGACCCAGTCTTCCTGCTGGGCGGTTTTTTTGACCGCCGCCTCAATCACCCAGGCCCACTGCGAAACCATCTCAACCATGGCAACCAATCCTCCTTAATATGCGTTCAACGTCCAAAGTTCAAGGTTCAAACCGTGAACCCTGAGTCAATCGACCGGTTCAAGAGGTTCGATGTTCAACGGTGAACATTGAACTTTGAACGTTGAACATCTCAGTTCTTGCCGTACCGGAACGTCAAGGTCATCCGGTGCGTGTTGCCCAGATCCCCGTAGGGGACATAGGCGTAATCAAAATGCAGTGCCCGCATATCGATGCCGAATCCGGCCGTGACGCCGTCATCCAGATCGTTCTCCGTGCTGTATCCGACACGGAGGGCAAAGAGCTGTATCGGCCGGTATTCCGCGCCCACATTCACTTTGTACTTCGTATCCCGGCGTTTCAACACATCGGCGCCCAATTGAAGCCGCCATTCAAACAAATGCCACGCCGCGCCCATCCGGTACGTAAAGGGCAGCGGGTCGGACTGCTGGACAAACTTGATCCGGCTTCCCAGATTCTGGACCGCCGCGCCGATAAACAGCCCCGGCACGCCCGTCTGCTGAATCATGCCCATGTCGAACGCCACCGCCTTGGCCCGGTTGTCGTCCAGCTTCTCCCGGACGGCCTTGCCCGTAATCCCGACACCGAGTTTCGGCGTCCGGCGATAAGCGAGCGTGAATCCGAGCATCTGATCGGCCGCGCGAACCGTGCCGATCGGGAACCCGCTGAGATCCCTGGCCTGGATCTTGCCATAATCGACCACGGATCCGGAAAGCGCAATTGCCGTCCGGTCCGACAGCGGCAGGCCATACCCGATGTGGCTGTAATTGATGTCGGCCAGCCACTCGTTGTAGGTCATCGAAAACTCCTTGTCGTGGATCTTGAGCAAACCCGCCGGGTTGCCGTAAACGGCGCTCACCCCGTCCGGTATGGCTGTCATCGTCCGGCCCATCGAAACCGCGCGGGTCCCGACATCGATCTTCAAAAAGGCCAATCCTGAAGTCCCGGCCTTCCTGTGGACACCGGCCGCGGCCGCCGGAGTGGCTAAAGCCAAAATCGCCACCAGCACCCAATACCATCGCATCCATCGGTCATCCATGCTAATCCCTCCTTTAGTCTTATCGGACATTTTCATCCGCTCCTTTCTTGTTTCCATCTATTTGACCACAATGATCTTGCCGATCTTCCGGCCGCCCGCGCCGTCGACCATGTAAATGTAGACGCCGCTGGCAACACCCGTGCCATACTTGTTCGATCCGCTCCAGAGAGCTCGGCCGGCGCCGCTGGGGACGGACAGCTCGTCGACCAGCTGGCCGGACACATCGTAGAGGCGGATCCGGGCGCCGTCCGGCAGGTTGTCAAACGTCACCTGCGTATGACCCAGCCCGCTGTTGGGCTCGAACGGGTTCGGATAGACGATGATGCCGTCCACCGACGTCGCCGTGCTGCGTCCGAAAACCGCAAAGAGCGTCAGGTGATTGACGCGGGCTTCCATGAAGTTCATTTCCTCATTGACCGTGCTCTTCTGCTCGGTCACCCAGCGCAGGGTCGTTGGGTTGAGGAAATACGGGGTGAGACTCTTCTCCCGCATCGCTGTGCCGTCGACGAATCCGTCCTGGTCGGTGTCGCTGTACTGCATGACGATGCTGAAATCCTGATCGAATGATTTTTTCTCGGCGCCGCCCTCTTTGACCACAATCGAAATTTCCGCGTGCGCGTCGTCGGAGACACCACTGCCAAGCGCGGTGATGCCCGGCACCTGGCTGAAGGCCTGATTGGCGGTAGCGACCATGTTCTTGGTGGCGTCGCTCATTTCGTTGAAGTTTTCGAGCTGGATCTGAGCCGAGCCCGACAGCTGGCTCTTCTCGAATATCACGGTCGACCGGTTCTGGGTCTGCCTGGAGTTGTTCACCTTGTACGGATTGCTCGACGCACAGGTGAAGCTCTTGCCGGGCCGCATCCGGATGAATGGCAGGAAGGTGACGTTGCTGACGGTGACTTTGGCGTTGAAATCGGCGTTGTCGGTGACCGACGGATAGACGAACCCGGCGATGCCGTTGACGAAGGTTTCAGAGGAGGCGGTGAAATTAAACCCGTGGACGCCCGGGGAGAGGATCTCGATGTTGGCCGCGAGGTTGTTCAGCATCGTCAGCACCGCTCCCGTGTCGCTCAAAACCTTGACGATGACCATCGTCGCCGTCTCGCCCGGCTCGATCGAACAGACAAATGACCGCACATTGCTCGGGTTCAACTGGAAGATCGGCACGTTGGATGTGACGGTATCGAGTCCGCTGTCCGGATCGACGTAGGTGAAGATCACAGTGTCGTTGTTCCGGAAGAGGAGCTTGCCGTCTCCGAAGGTCGCGGAATCGGTTCCCGTGTCGTATTTGAAAACGAGTTTGATTCCGGCCGTAACACGGAAGATGCCGTTGTTGGCGCCGATTTCCGTGAGGATCGCCAGCTCGGAATCCCCCGTACCCGGGATTTCCACCTTGACGACGATCGTCTCCGCGTTGCCGATCGACTTATTCTGGTTTGTATCCGTGACCTCGATGTAGATGCGGTCCTGGGTCGTCGCGTTGTAATAGGTGACGGCATTGTTGTCCTGGTCCGTGAACCTGCCGCGTGCTTTGACATGGGGCTGCTCCAAGGGGGTGGTGTCGAAGGAGTATTCGTTGCTGAAGGTGTCAAAATAATTGGCGATGACGACGTCGAGTCCAAAGGTCGTGAGGATCGAGTCGTTGACGACGCCAAGCCCGCCCGTTTCCAGACGGAGGCCCGAGATAGAGAAAAACCGGCCGGTGGAGAGACCGCTTTCCAGCAGGAGAATGACCTCCGTATCCCGGTACACACCTTCGTACTTGTTGCTGTTCACAATCACCGTCAGCGTGTCGCGCAGATTCAAGTCCAGGTTCTGATCCGTGTCCTGAACTTCGACCAGCACCGTATCGCCGACCGCGTAGGTATCGGCGTCTGTGAGGTCCAGGCGCAACAGCCGGACGTTGGCCTTGGAGAACTCGGGCAGCATGATCGCGCTGTCGGTGGAGACGTCACCGGGCGTGGGCTGATTGTAGTCGCGGTAATCGACGAAGATCGTGTCGACCGGCCGGACATTGAGGATGCCGGACTGGACGGTATTGACGTCGCTGTCAATTTTAACGCCGTTGGACAGGTTGGTAAACAATCCCGAGAAGAATCCCCAGGTGTCGGCGCTCTCCGTCAGAACGACCCGCTCGCTGTCTCCGCCGCCGACAAATTCACCGCCGGAGTAGACATCCACGACAATGGTATCGGCGACGTTGATAAAGCCGCGCTGATCGGAATCGTGGACTGTGATGTACAGCCGCCGGCCGATGTTGTAGTTCGTCCGGTCAACAAACACCTTCGATCGCGTCGGCAGGAAATCGATGGGCACCGTGTCCTGCAGATAGGTGGAATCGACGGTGCTGCGATAAATCAGGATGATCGAATCTCCCGGACGGACGGTGAGGATTTTGTTAAAGGCCACGGCCGGCAGGGCGGTTTCCGAGATGGTGAGCGGGACGCCCTGGCCGTTGGTGGAGACGACGTTGTTGGAGAAAATGCCCGTTGTCTCGCCGGTCTCCGTCAGCCAGATCTGCTCCGTGTCGCCGATGGTATAGGCCACAATCGTGCACGTGATGACCTCCCGGACGGCGGGGCTCAGATTCCGCTTGGAGTCCCGGACAAAGATCGTCACCGTATCCAGAGAGAAATAGACGCTGTCGTCGAATTCGGCCGAGGTCGGCGAGAAGACCGATGCGCTGTCGAAACTGCTGTCCATGGCGTCGTCGTCGTCGACATACACGACGTGGAACGTGTCGCCCTCGCGCGCGAAAATCTTGTAGTCGCCGAAATAGGGAGGCAGGAGCGTATCCGACGTGATGATGGTATCCGTGCGGAAAATGCCGGACGTATCGGTCGTTTCCGTCAAGATCAATATCTCTGAATCGTTAATGCTCGCGCTGCCCTTATCGGCGATATAGAGGATCGCGGTGATCGTGTCGCGAATGAAAGGATTCTGGTTTTCATCCGTGTCCCGGATCTCGATATTCACGATTTCCAGCCGGATGTAGGTATCTTTGGTCTGGATAAACTGGCTGTCAAAGAAATGGGTGTGCGACTGGGTCGCGCGATACACCAAGGCCGTCTCAGTGCCGCTGGTGAGCAGCGCGGAGTCGAAATACTGGACCCAGATCGTGTCGTGGTTGGCGGCAACCAGCATGTTGTCGCCCCGGACCAGGGAGATGGTGTCGGAAATCCAGATCTGGCCGGTCCAGAACTCACTGTCGGCGCGGATTTCAGTCAGCGTCACGTACTCGCTGTCGCCCGTCTGAGCGACCTGGACCAGGACGACCACGCTTTCCGTGTCCTGCGGATTGACGTTTCGATCCTCATCGATGAACCGGATCATGAGGCTGTCCGGCGCCGTGCCGTAGACCTCCCGGCTGAGGGCAATCGTGTCGATCTTGGGATCCTCGCCCACAACGGCCGAATCCTCAACTTCCACGCCCTCCGCGGCGCCGATGGCGTCTGGATACTCGACCAGTATCGTATCGTTCTTACCGGCCAGGAGCAGTCCGTTGTTGAAACCGGTGGCGATCACCGTGTCGGACAGGAAGATACCATTGATATGCGTCCGGAATAAACCCGCCACCTCGGAGACCTCGGTCAGGATCAGCCGCTCGCTGTCGACCATCAATTTGTTCGTCCCGTTCGCGTTCCAGGAGGTCAGGTAGACGATCACCGTATCGCGGGCCTGAGGCTGGAGATTGGCGTCGAGATCAAAGACCTCGATCCCGATCGTGTCCGGAACCAGATAGGTGTCGCCGGACGCGAATGCGAAGAACATGACAGTGTCGACGCTCGCGCTGTCGATGGCGATGGCGGTGTCAACCGAGACATCGGCGCTGTTGTTCGCATCGCGGTAGAACACAAAAATGGTGTCGCTTCTGCCCCAGACCAGAACACCGTTATTGGGCGCCGGGAGTTCCGTGTCGGTCAGCCGGACCTGCCCGCTCTGGAAGAGTCCGGTCGTGTCGCCAGATTCGGTCAGGGTGAGGGTTTCCGTATCAATAATGAGGCCGTCGCCGTTATTGCCGACGAGGACCTGGACGGTGACGGTCTCCTTTTTCTGCGGATCCAGATTCTCGTCCGTGTCCGACACCTGTACGAACAGGATATCGCGTGTGAAGTAGGTATCGACGTCATCCTGATAGATCGAGTCTTCGTAGAACTGTACCACCGCGGTGGTGTTGAAGAGGATGGCCAGCGCGGTGTCGAATCCGCTGTCGGTGCCGTCATTGGCGTCGACATAGAGGACATGGGTGGTGTCGCTGAGTCCCCAGCTCAATATCCCGTCGTTGGGCGTCGGAGCGAGTGTGTCAGTGATGAGGATGGGATGGCTGCGGAAGATGGCGGTGGTTTCAAAGGTTTCGGTGAGGACGAAGACCTCGGTGTCAATGACGTTTCCGGTCAGATCGTTGCCGATTCGTACGGTGACGATGATGGTGTCCTTCATTTCTGGATTGCGGTTTTCATCCGTGTCCTGGACCTGGATAAAGACCAGATCGCGGGTGAGATACGTGTCGACGTCGTCGGTGAATGCCGCATCCTCAAAGAGCTGGATGGCCATGCGGCTTGGCAGATCGACCGCGAGAGCTGTGTCAAATCCGGAATCGACGGACTGACCGAGATCGGTGTAATCGACATGAATCGTGTCGGACAGGCCCCAGGACACGCGGCTGTTGCCGACGATCGGGTATTCGGTATCGGTGAGCGTCACCTGGGAGCTGCGGAAAATGCCGCTCGTTTCGGAGGATTCGGTCAGGACGACCGTTTCTGTATCTAGAACCAGGCCAAGGACACTGCCGATCGAGGTGCCGTTGCCGACGCGGATGGTGACCGATATCGTGTCTTTGGTCTGTGGATTGCGGTTCTCATCCGTGTCATGGACTTCGATCAGAAGCGCGTCCCGGGTAAGATACGTGTCCACCTGATCCGTAAATCCGGTGTCCTCGTAGAGCTGAATGGCCATCCGAGTCGGGAATTCGACCGCCAGGGCCGTGTCAAATCCCGTTTCCGGCGTTCCGAGAATGTCGGTGTAGACCACATGCAAAGTGTCCTCGCGCCCCCAGGAGAGATACCGGTTTTCCGCGACCGGCGCCTGCGTATCGGTGAGGGTCCAGGCGACGCTAACGAAGACGGCGGTGGTTTCGAAATTTTCCGTCAGGACGATTGTCTGGGTGTCGAGGACGAGTCCATCGGCGCCGCCTTCGGACCGGCTGTTGCCGATGAGGACGGTGACGGAGAGGGTGTCCTTGCGCTGAGGATTGATGTTCTGATCGGTGTCCTGTACCCAGATGTAAAACGCGTCCCGGGTGAGATAGGTGTCGACGTCGTCCGTGAAGTTGGCGTCATCAAAGAGCTGGATGGACAGGACGGTTGAAATCTCAAGCGCCAAGGCGGTGTCGCTGGTGATATCGGCGCTGTTGGGATCGCTGTATGCGACATGGATCGTATCGCCGCGGCCCCAGGAAATTCTCAGATCGCCGACCGACGGGGTCAGCGTGTCGGTCAGGACGATGGGCGCGCTGCGGAAGATGCCGCTGGTTTCGGTAATCTCTGTCACGAAGTAGGTTTCGGTGTCGATCACCAATCCCGCCTCATGATCGGCCGTGTAGACCGTGAGGGTCAGCGTATCCTTGATCTGCGGGTTGCGGTTCTCGTCGATGTCCGTCACCTGGAGATACATGGCATCCCGTGTCAGGAGCGTATCGGTGACATCGACAAATCCGGTGTCCTCGTAAATGGCCGTCACGCTCGATGTCTGAACGTCGATGATCAGAGCGGTGTCGCGGGAGGAATCATCAATATTGTTCGAGTCGGTATAGATCACGTGGAGAGTATCGAACAGCCCGACGGTGAAGCGGCCGTTCTGGGCGACAATGG
>CAZHRJ010000002.1:0-60939 GCA_964534765.1 uncultured bacterium | reverse complement strand
TCCATCCCCATTTACAGAACTCAAATTTCCTCCGAGGAAGCGGGAAGTTCTGTGCTTGCTTGACTTTGATTTTACCGGAGTTACTATCATGCGCCGGTTGGGCGAATATTTCCGGCCGGCTTCGGTTTGGGAGAGGGAAGATGATACAAAGTGCCGATCAACGCCGTAAGACCATCCTGTTCTTTCGATCCAGCACGCTCGATCACTGCCTCCGGGTCGTGACGCGCCTGAAACAAACCCGACACCCGGAATCCGAAACGCGATGGGTCTGTATCCTCCAGCCACAGGTCGAAAAAGCTGTGGTCGAAGAAATGAACGGATCAGATCCTCTCGTCCTCACCTATGACGGAAACTCATTCACTCACGACCGATTGAACCGATTATTCGCGGATCGATTGAAACAGGAACAGATCGACACGGTTTATATCCCGTTCAATAATCCCGAGGGCCGCGGCTACTGGGATATCCTTCGCTTCTCGGCCGGACTTAAACCTCGAAAAATCGTCGGCTGCACACCACGAGGTGATTTCGAACGCCTGACGCTCTGGCGATTTGGAATCCGCCGGACTCTTGGGGCCTTTTTGAAGTCTTGGGAGGCAATCGGCCTTGCCGCCGCCCTGCCTTGCATCGCCTTGTATTACCTTTTTCAATCCTTTTGGATATGGACCCGACGGCGCCGAAGCCTTCCCCTCGTCCAGGCAGGCAGGCCGGCGCGGCTCCTGTCGCGCCCAGGTATTCGGGAGGGTCTGGAACTGATCGCACGGCGCTGGCAACTTCGGTATTTTCGGAAACACGATATCAGCGAATTCGCCGAGAACATCTTGGGAAAACTGAAACAGGATGGCATTGTCATCCTTCCCGATTTCCTGCCGCCTGACATCGTTTTGGAAATGAAACAGGTCACGGACACCGCCATTGGTCAGGGACGATATCGATACGGTGATGGGAAAATCGCATCCGACTCGCCGCCGGTAAACATCGATCACATCGCACGCCTGAACGTCCTGGATGTCACACTCTATTCCAGACGTTTTATTGAATTCGCCCTGAACGATCTGATCGTCTCAGTCGCCAACGCCCATCTCGGACTCGACTCTTTTATTTCCGGCATCGTGGCCTATCGGACTCAACCTGTCGCCGCGGCGCCGAGCGGGGCGTTTCTCTGGCATTACGATAATACGCCACTCCAGTTGAAGGCCATCTGCTATCTGACCGAAGTCTCAGAAGAGGATGGGCCCCTGGTCTACGTCAAGTCAACTCACCACAGGCGCGTTCAGGCATTACACTACGAAGAAACTCGAATTGATGAAAAAGATGTTCCATTGGAGGGCCGCATTGTCTGTGTCGGAAAACCCGGAACGGTGATCCTCATCGATACCAACGGCATCCACCGGGCCGCGCCCAACAAACGCCGGTTTCGGGACGTCGTGTCCGCCATTTATGATGCCGGAACCGCGGGCCGGCAAGCCTGCTTTTACAATCTCCCCATCCCTTCGCAGGATCTCCGCGGGCTTAGACCCGACCAGCGGAGAATGCTCCGCCTCCCCGAACACGCCGGCTGACTTTTCGGATCAGCAATCGGCCGACAGCGTTTCTCAGGGCGGTCGCCACCCGCTGGACATCTCCGGCGGTCATCGCCGGAAAGAGCGGCAGCGTCAGAGCCTCCCGGAACGACCGTTCCGCATTCGGGAAATCTCCAGGACGAGTGCCCAGGAGCCGGCGATAACAGGAGAACAGATGAACCGGCCTGTAATGCACATTCACGCCGATCCCGGAGGCGATCAGTTCTTTGTAAACTGCATCCCGACCGCCACGAACTGCCCCCTCCTTCACGCGAACCACATACAGATGCCACCCGTGCCGGACCGACCGCCCGGCCGGATCCGACGGCAAAACAAGTTCTTCCATGTCTCCGATCAGCTTTTGGTATGCGCGGGCAATCGACCGGCGGCGGCGGAGAAACCGGGAGAGTTTTCGGAGCTGGGAAGTTCCCAGAGCGCTCTGAATATCTGACAGACGATAGTTGTATCCCGGCGTCATCACGTCATACATCCAGGTTTGGCGAGCCTCACGCTCGTGAACATCCAAACTCAGTCCATGATTCCGAATTCGGCGCATCCGGTCGGCCAGCTCGGACGAATTCGTGGTGACCATTCCGCCCTCGGCCGTCGTGATATGCTTCGCGGGATGAAAACTGAACGCCGTCAGATCCCCGATCGATCCGATCTTTCGGCCCTGATAGGCGGCGCCCAGCGCGTGCGCCGCGTCTTCGATGAGAATAAGCCCATGCCGGCCGCTGATCCGGGTCAGAGCGTCCAGATCGCACGGCTCTCCGGCAAAATGCACCGCCACAATCGACTTCGTCCGCTTCGTCAATCGAGCCGGAATGCCCGACGGATCCAGATTGAATCCGCCCGGAACCACGTCGACAAAAACAGGCCGGGCGCCGGAATGGAGGATCGTGCTGGCGGTGGCGACAAATGTGTAGGGCGTCGTGATGACTTCATCCCCCGCTCCGATACCGGCCGCTAATAACGCCGTATGAAGCGCCGCCGTACCGGAACTGACAGCCACCGCATGCTTCGCGCCCACTGCCGTTTTGAACCCGGATTCAAATCTGCGGACTGCCGGACCGGTCGTCAGATGGCCGGACCGAAGAACGCCCGTGACTGCGCGGATGTCACTGGTGTCGATCAGCTGGCGGGCGTAGGGTAAAAACGAACGGGTGGAACCGGCGCGGGAAACAGTCACGCCACGATGTGATCCAGAGCTTCCTTCAATCGTTCCCGATCCAGCGTTGGCGTGTTCTCATTGCTCGAATACCGAAATCCGCCTTTCACCGGATGGCCATGGGTCAGATGGCCGTTGAGCTTCCAGGGTGGGATGACAGGACAGACCACATAGTGGTCTTCATATTCGAGCGTGTTCTCGCTCTCCTCCTCGGCAACCAGAATCTCGTGTATCTTTTCTCCCGGGCGACGGCCGATCCGCTCGATCCGGCATTGCGGCCCCATCGTCTTCGCCAACTCCATCAAACTGAGACTCGGAATCTTCGGAATGAAAATCTCGCTCCCGGACATCCACTCCAGACTCCTCAATACAAATTCGACCGCTTCGTCCAGCGTGATCCAAAACCGCGTCATCCGATCGTCAGTGACTTTGAGTACACCGGTTTCCCGCTGACTCAAAAATAACGGAACCACGCTCCCGCGGCTGGCCAGCACATTGCCGTATCGAACCACACTGAATTTTGTGCCGTGTATCCCGGAATAGGCATTCGCCGCAACAAACATCTTCTCCGCGCAGAGTTTCGTCGCGCCGTACAGATTGATCGGATGGACCGCTTTGTCCGTGCTCAGCGCAATCACTTTTTTTACGCTCTGATCGATCGCGGAGTGAATCACATTCTCCGATCCCATCACGTTCGTCTTCACCGCTTCAATCGGATTGTACTCCAGCGTCGGGACCTGCTTGAGCGCGGCCGCGTGCACAACCACATCCACACCGTGAAATGCCCGGTCCAGACGCTGCTTGTCGCGCACGTCGCCGATGAAAAATCGAAGCGACGGGTGAGGGCCAAATTCCTGCTGCATTTGTCCCTGTTTCATTTCGTCTCGGCTGAAGATGATCAACTTCTCGGGCTTCATTCGCGACAGGACATACCTTGCAAACTGCCGGCCAAATGAGCCCGTCCCCCCCGTGACGAGTACCACCATGCCTGTCAGATCCAACATGTCTCCCACGTACTTAACCTGCGTTCCGATTATAATTCAACCATTTTCCCATTTTTTTTGGACCATCGGAACCTCCTTGACGGAGCCGAACCCCTCACCTATTTTACGTCCATCATGAACGATCAGACGATCCTGATGCCAAAATGGAATCACCTCGTCATCGGACGCATCCGGCGGTTGAGACGACAAATATCCCAGAGGGTGTGGACGCGGTGGGCCCGATGCCGATCCAGGGCCCACCCCCTGCGGAGCATGGAGTCATCCCTTAACGGGCCTCGACGAATTCTGGTGGTCGAAACCAGACATCTGGGCGACGTCCTATTCGCCACGCCGGCCATCCGATCTCTCAAGCTCGCTTTTCCGCACGCGCATCTGGCGGTCTTGATTTGCCCGGGTTCCGAGGCGGTCATCCGACACAACCCCGCCGTGGATGAAATCCTCCTTTTTGACAAAAATCACTTCCCAAAAATGGTGGAAATCCTCGCCGACCGCCAGTTTGATCTCGCCTGTCTTCTCGACCGCGATGACATGCTTGCCCAACTCGCCTATCTTGCCGGGATCCCCCGCAGGATCGGATACGATCGGCAATCCTGCGTACGGTATTTGACTGATGCGGTTCCACGCGAGCAGAAGGGAACCAGCGAAATTCACTGGAGTGTCCGGTTGGCCTATGCCGCCGGGGGTCGGCCGGTTGAAGAACGAACAGATTTGTTCTTGGAGCGGAACAACCGGATGGCGATGGAAAAATGGAACCTCGAGCCACGGTCGTTCATTATCCTGCATCCGGGATCAGACCCGGCTGTTGTATACAAACGCTGGCCGGCTCAAAGATTCGCCGAGGTCGCCCGCAGGCTGATCGAACGGGGACACCGGGTTGTCATCACCGGTCTTGCGTCAGAAAATATTTTGAAATCCGTATTTCCATCCCATCCCCTGCTGTCGATACTCGTCGGCGGTACCGCGCTGCAGGATCTCATCTGCCTCATCAACGCCTGCCGGCTCTTGATTACCAATGACACGGGACCGTCCCATATCGCGGCGGCCCTGAACCGGCCCTGCATCGCCGTCACAGGCTTCGCCGATCCGAAAATCTATCATCCCTATCCGGAACCACACCGGGCGATCTACCATCCCATCCCCTGCAGTCCCTGCTTCGGCTCGCGGTTCGATCCGCAGGACTGCCCCTTTCACAGCTGCATTAAAGCTGTGACAGTAGACGAAGTGGTCACACAAGCAACTGATCTGATCGCTGGATAGCCGCTCATCCCTGATGCTCATCGCTCCCCCGATGCGTCGCGCCGCGCTCTTGCGTTGCCGTGACGCTTCCATTCTTTGCAATGCTTGCCCCGACGCCGCCGTCGCGGTTGTCGCGGCCGGGCCGTCTTTGCTCGGCACAATCGACCGAATCAAATCCTATGACCTTATCTTCGCGGTCCTTCGCGCTGCGCCCATCCTTCTTGGCGCCGGGATTAGTCCCCATCTGGTCGTGGCCGCGGGATTTCGTGGGTATTACACCCCCGGTCCACTCCCCCGCTCACCGTGTCTGGTTGATCTGAGAACCCATGCCGACGTGTGGGTCAACCTCCCGGAACCAAAACTCCTGGCTCTGACCGAATGGGATATTGCCATTAGCCGGACGGGGCCAATGATTTCCGGCGCCTCGTCCGCTCTCGCGGCGCTCGATACAGCAGCCCTGATCGGCGCTGACCCGATTGCTCTTTTTGGCTGGGATATCCTCCACTCTCCGCCTGGAACACCCGGAAGAGACGAACATCGGGATGGCGTCCGACGAATTTCTAAATCTGGGCGGCGGATCGACGCCCGCGGGCCGGCGAGGCGAAAAAAGACCAGGCAGGAAGCGGCCCGGAAACTCCGTGACTTGATCCAAATCTCCCGGAGGCCGGCCTGGCTGGATCGGATCAAGGACCTCGGCCGATCTCCGGATAAATGGGAACCGTTCTTTGGGCCCGATTACCGGGACATCGGTATAAAGGGCCCTCTCATTCGACAGTTCATCCGGATGCAGCAAAATGAAAAACGGCGCTTTCAGAAGCTTCTTGCTAGGAGAGGATTCATCTGAAAGACATCCTCGTTCATCTCATCGAAGGAACTGGAGTCGGTGGCACGGAAAATCTCGCGGCTCAACTGGCCGGACGGACGGGGAAACTCGTGACACTTTCCAGACCCCATCCGGATCTCTTGAAACAGCACCCGTATATCCTATCCCTGGGTATCCCGGATAATGATCGACGGCCGCCCGGCAGACGTGTGGTCGCACTGAAACAGCGAGTCCGATGCCTCAAACGGGTAAAAGCCCTGGCCATCGTTGCGCACGATCCGGCATCCCATGAAGCCGCGGCGTTGGCGCGCGCGGCGGGAGGACCGCCGGTAGCACGGGTCCTGCATACGTCCCTTCAATGGATGCCGGATGAACATCGTCACGCCCTCGAGCTCCTCGCACCCGGAACCGATCTCTATTTCTGTGTCGAATTCGATGCCTTCCGACACGCCACTCGCCTCCGGCGGCGCGCCTTCCTCCTGCCTCAACCCGTCGATATCAGCAGACTGAACCTCCAGACCGTAAGTGCGCGCAACAAGAACGTGAACCGTAAAGTGTGGAATTTTCTGTTCGTGGGAAGACTCGAATGGGCCAAAGGCGCGGACATTCTCGTTCAATCCGCAAAGACTCTTACGCGGGCGCTCCCGAGCAATTTCCGGATCCACATCCTGGGTGACGGACCGGAATTCTCCGACCTCATGGATACCGTGCGCAGGCTGAACCTGGAAAAGAATGTTCTCTTTCATGGTTATCGGGCAACGGTAGGAGACTTCTATGGAAGGGTTGACGCTGTGATCATCCCTTCAAGAGGCGAGGGCGGCTCCTTGGTGGCGCTCGAAGCATTGGCTTCCGAAACGCCGGTAATCGCGGCGGCAGTGGGCGGATTACGGGATCTGCTCAGGACATACGGCCTGAAAGACTGTCTGGTACCACCCGGAAGGCCGGGCCCCATGGCTCAAGCGATTTTGGATTTCATTCGGCATGCCGCCATTCGTCAAAAACAAATTCGGCATTTGAGGCCCGTAATCATTCGGAATCACGACATATCTCTCATCGGCAAATGGATGAAACAAACCATCCTGAAAAATGGGATGATTGGGAAGATTGGGGAAGATTGGGGACGTTGATTGACAAATTGACAAATTCCGGAGATCCGCCGAGACCCCGATGGCTCCTTTTGTTGATAGATTGACCAACCGCCCTCACCTCCTATGAACGTCGCACTTCATTTGTCAATTTGTCAATCAACGTCCCCATTTGGCCCATTTGGGCCATTTGGGTGCCTTTGGAATCCCTCTTGACTTTCTCCCTGCTTGGCGGTTCAGTCCTGGAGACGATCATGGAGTCAGTTCACACACATCGGCCTTCCTTGGGAATCGGAACGGCCGGGTTTTTGAGACAGTATGGAATCATGGCGGACGAATTCCGTCCCGCACCACCGGCGACGATCCTTCGTGAATCTCTCCTGCGCGGAATCCGCTATATTGATACGGCGGCCGGATACGGACGGGCCGAGGCGGCTGTCATTGAACAGAGCGGATCGATTCGCCGGCAGGCCGTGAGAGTCTGCACCAAACTCACGGAAGACATACTTGTCTACCGCGTCGAGGAAACCATCTGGACGTTCCGGCCGGTCGAAATCGATACCCTCCTCATCCACAGCGCCACCCCGAGAGCCCTGACGAATCCCGGAATTGTCGAAACGCTTATCCGCGCCAAAGAACGGCGATGGGTGCGCCGCATCGGAGCGTCCACCTACGGCGTCGATACCGCGGCTCTGGCCCTCTCCCAGCCATGGTGCGATGTCGTCCAAGTGGAACACAGCCTGCTGAATCCATCCGTCCTCCGCGCGGTCAACACCATCAAACGGCCCCATCAGGAAATTGTCGCGCGCAGCATCCTCTGCCAGGGTCTCCTCACGGATCGACGCGCCTTTGCATCCCACATCGAACCGGAATGCGTCTCTCTGATTGATCGAATTGCCTCTCTCGCAGACTCATGGGGGATTTCTCTTCCCGAACTGGCCATTCGTTACGCACTCGATTCCCCGGGTGTCGATGTCGTCATCGTGGGACTCAGTCGTATCGACGAAATCGAAACCGCCATCGCATCTCAGCGTCGGCCGTCGTTATCGGAGGAACAACTCGACTCTCTCGCCGAATTCAATTGCTCTGATCAGGACTGGGTCCATCCCCAGCGTTGGGCCGTCGCGCGATAATTGGGCGACAAAAACTCATGAACAGAGATCTCATCACTCGAACACCGTTGCCCCTCTATGACCTGCCCGGACCGAAATCGGCGGAGTTTCGCCGGGAAGCGCACGCGGCCATCCCCGGCGGCGCGCACACCTATTCGAAGGGAGACGATCAGTTTCCTCAATGCTCGCCGGCCGCCATCGAACGGGGTCTTGGCGGACGCGTCTGGGACCTGGATGGCAATGAGTTCGTCGATTGTTCCATGGGACTCGGTTCTGTCAGCCTCGGTCACGCCTATGAACCGGTCCTGGAAGCTGTCCGGAGCCAGCTCGGACGCGGATCTAATTTTCAGAGACCAGCCGATATTGAATTGGATTTCGCCAAAAAGTTTATAGCGGCCGTCCCCGGAGCTGAACGCGTCAAATTCGCAAAAAATGGATCGACTGTCACTTCCGCAGCCGTCAAACTGGCGCGCGCGTTCACCGGACGCGACCTCGTCGCTTTTCCGGCCAACCATCCGTTCTTCAGCTATGATGATTGGTTTATCGCCGGTACACCCTGCCGGGCCGGAATACCGGAAGCGGTCAGAGCCTTGTCCGTTACCTACCACTCCGAAAGGCCTGATACACTCGAACAACTCTACCGGGGTTATCCCAACCAGATCGCCTGTGTCGTGACCGAACCCGAAGATCCGTTTGGATGCCGGCCGGAAATCCTTCAGGAGACGGCGCATATCGCACGCCGGAACGGCAGTGTCTTTGTCCTCGATGAAATGGTCACCGGCTACCGCTCCGGCTGGCCCGGATCGTTCGTCAATCTCGGTGTCCGGCCGGACCTGATCGCCTGGGGGAAAGCCATCGGCAACGGGTTCTCATTCTGCGCCCTCACCGGCCGCGCGGACATCATGGACCTGGGAGGTATCCGACAGTCATCACGGCCTCGGGTCTTCCTCATTTCAACAACCCACGGCGCCGAGGCCCACGCAGTGGCCGCGGCACGCGCGGTCTTGCGCGAATATCAAACCCGCTCCGTCCTCGAAAAACTTAGGACTGCTGTCCGGACGGTCGCGGATGGAATGCGCTCGGCCGCCCGGGCTTCACGGATCCAGGGCATTTTGGAAATCCACGCAACACCATGGCGCGTCATCACAGTGTGCCGAGATCCGGCTGGATCTGTATCCGCGCCGTTTCGCTCTTTGCTCCTTCAGGAAATGATCCGACGGGGCACACTCTTCCAGGGGGCATTCCTGCCCTGCTTTTCTCATACGGATGATGACCTGGCCCATATCATCAGGGCGTTCGAGGAATCTTGCGAAATCTATCGGAGCGCCATCGAAGGCGGAATCGAAAAATTCCTGATCGGACCGCCGGTACAGCCGGTCTTCCGAAAATACAATGCCTGCGAGACCTCCTGCCCGGCCGATCCCTGCCCATTCGAAGCCCGCTGTCAAACCGTAAAAATTATCTGAAGACCTTCCGGACCGTTCGGTCGAGCGATCGCGAGACGGCCCACCGGACCGCCTCATAGATGAACCGGTCTGACCGGGTGTGTCGCAGGGCGCGTGCCAGGGTGTCCCTGGAGGTGGCCCAATGCTGAAAATCGGTGTGGGACAGAACCTGAAAATACTGTTTCGAAACCTCCCGCCGAACTTCCGCGTCCGAACGCGCGGCAGGATATCGGTCGCAGAATCTATCATGAAGAAGGTTCAATAGATCCAGCCGGTTCTTCGGATCGTCCTGCCGGCGGGAAATCAATTCCTGAATCCTCTCGAACCAATCCGGCGCGCCATCGGATGGCCCGAGAACTCGCTCCCGGTACATGCGGCGGATCTGATCATCCTCCGCACGCGCAGTCTCCTGATGAACCAGCGAACACGCGTTCGCATGCGTCCTCACATCCAGCAAATACTCGCTCACATTCGCCAGTTCCAGACCCAATCCATGCACTCGGGACCACAGTTCCCAGTCCTGTGAAAATCGAAACGACGAGTCGTATCCGCCCAAACGGTCTCGGATCACGGCCGTTCGAAAAAGAACCGAACCACCCGCGACCTGACAGGAATGCAGTTGGGCCCATTTCAACCCCACGTCCCGCATCGGCCTGTCCCAATTGCCTATCAATTCGCCAGACTCGTTGATCCAGCGGGTGTTTGATCCTACAACCGCAGCGGTGGGATGTCGGTAAAGAAAGTCCATCTGCAAATCCAGCCGACGCGGGTGGGACAGATCGTCCGCGTCCATCCGCGCGACAAAGGGCGTCCGCACCTCTTCCAAGCCTCTATTGAGCGACCGCGTTTGATTCAGATTCTCCCGGTTCTCAATCAGCCGGATTCGAGGATCCCCAATCCCTCGAATCACATCCGCCGTGCGGTCCGTCGAACAGTCGTTGACGATCACAAACTCGAAATCAGACAGGGTTTGACCCAGAATGGAGTTCAGGGCATGCGGCAAATACGGAAGGCCATTGTAAACGGCCATCAAAACCGTAACCTCAGACACGGGAGATCGATTGAGCGCGAGTAAGCACCTCGGCGCCGCATACGAGCGCCTCCCGCAGAGTACGTGACCAGCCCTCTTCCTGAAGGCGACGAAGCCGGGCGAGGCCTGACGCGACGGTCGGCATCGGCCGCCTCAAAAATGTTTCGGCCTTCCTGCACAAAAGAGACATATCTTTTGGACGGGGGGCTTTGAAATCGTATTGGTCCAGTTGGATCGGCTGAATGCCTGTTGGCGGAAGACCAAACGCCGCCGCCAGACGCAGAGAAAAGGCGTATTTTGACAGCCGCTCACCGCCCGATACGTTGAACACGCCAACGGCGCCGGCTCGAATCAAATCCAGCATCCGATCGATCAGATCGTTGATCTCTATCGGCGTGAAATAGACATCTGTAAACATCCTCATCGGCCGGGATTCGACGATCGACCGATGAATCCAGTCGCTGAAAGATTCCCGAATACTCGTGCCCCATCCATAAAAATTCGTCCGGATAATCAGGACATCCGATCGAGCCGACAGAACAACTCGCTCCGATTCTAATTTGGTCCGCGCATAGACATTGAGCGGATACGGCGCATCCTCTTCCGTCCGCCAGGGCTGTTTGCCGTCAAACAGATGATCCGTCGAAAGATGAACCAGCCGGATGGATAGATCCCTCGACAACTGCGATACCACCCGGCTCCCATCGACGTGAACCCGATGAGCGGACACCGGGTCAGCCTCACACCCATCCACGCTTGTCAGGCCCGCCGTATGCACAATCACGTCCGGCCGGACACGGCACAATACTCGCTCTAGACCTTTCTCGTCCGTCACGTCCTGCTGGACGATGTCGACGCCGCGCAGATGGATTGGATGCGTGAGATAACACCCGCTGACCTCACATCCCTCCCTGACTTGCAGGGCCAGATTCGATCCTAATAATCCGCTGATGCCGGTAATGAATATCTTCATGCCACTTCTGTCCGCCCCCCCGTCGGCCATCCAACTTCGCTGATCTTATCATAGCCCCATTTTTTGCCATACCGCATCGCCGCGTCCGCCAGCACTTCGTCCCGCCGACGGCCGGAGCGGTATCCGTCCAGCAGCCACTTCACATAGATCCCGATTCGCTCTGCCGCGCGGCCGTCTCGAAATGGATCCAGATCCGGCAGCAGCAGTGACCAATCCCCAAACCCGGCGACAGGTCCCTTCTGAAAATGTTCCTGACAGATCCTCCAGAGATCCTCCCAGCTCTGAAACACCACCCGGCCGGGGCCAAGACGGTAAAGGTCGCTGTCCCGACAGCCCTCTCCGTCCAATAACACTGTGGGAACGCCCGCCAGGGCTGATTCGACGCCTGCGGTGGCGGCGTAGAGATGCCCGTGAATCGCCACGTCGGCCGCCAGCGCGGCCAATGCCGGAGGCGTCAAACTGTGATGCGAGCCTTCCCCAATGACCATGCACCGGCCGGTCTCTTCCGCGCGGCGGAGAAGCTCAGCCACTGGGCCCAGCCGGCGGCGAAGGCTCTTCGGTATTTTCGGTTTCAGCACTAGTCCCAGCCAGGAATTCGACAGAACCTGCTCCAATAAAAATGCGTAGTGAACTCGCGCCGAATCGTGACCCGGATACCAGCGATCGTCTTCCAGCGTGTTTTCGTCAAAATAAGCCAGGATCCGGGCGGCGCCGGCTCGCCGGATTTTTCGGGAGATTTCGAGAGCGGCGCTTCTCAATAGGGGAAATCGATGATCCCCGTAATACCCCGTCGCGATATGATACCGGATTCGCGACCCGCTGCGGCGCTCCTTCTCGGCGTTGGCCGGTGAAAATGCAAACAAAATGTCCGATGACACCGCGGTAAACGGCGACGACACCTCCTCGTGCGACCGCTGGTAGATCGCCAGGACACCGTCCGATTCCTCAAGCGCGGCCGACAGGACGCAATGCGTAGCGGCGTATTTAAACCAGGTGAGAAATATTTTGATCCCGCTCCTGCCAAAAACCGACGACCACCATCGCCGTTCCATATCATAGTACGCCTCCTGCCGAATCAGCCAGTTCCATTCAGCCGACCGACATAATCCACTCTTCCTAATCCACCGAAAATCCGGCTCATAGCCCCGACCCGACAGGATCGTAATATCCTTGACTTGCGTCGCGCACCGGTCCAAGGCAATCGCCTCAATTCCACTTTGCCTCAGATCCTCACGCTTCGCCGCGTCAAGCGGATCGTGAGAATGGGAAAACAAAACGACCAGGTCGGACCCGGGAATCGATGCGGATCGAAGAAAAAAAAGGTCGGAATGATGCTCGGCTCGGGTCAGATTCAGATTGCCATGATAGTCCACACCCAATCTCGCCATCGACGTACTTGGTGACGGTGGAACCGATACAGGTCCCGGGATAACGCCATGATAAAATCGAACCGCCGCGCCGCGGATTCCCTTCATCAGCAATGTGAAACGGACCGCCCACTCCCGAGGCCGGTTCTTGACCGCTTCCAGTTCCACTCCATGTTCCGCGCTATAAACAGCCAGCTCAGAAAGCCACACCATGCGGCTCAAAAATATAACAGCCGAGGATCCCGCACTGCCGGCATGTTCGGCCACCACACGAATCAAAACCATCGCGCGCCACAGGGTTGGCGAGGTCGGTGAAAACGACCCAATCCGTTTCCGGAGATAGATTCCGAACCGGGCACCCAGGCCCGACTCGATCAGACAGGCCTGGACCGGGACGCTTGAAAAAATCTTCTGTTCCATCAACGGAAATTCCAGCCGGGACACCTGCAGAACAATCGACTGCCCGGACGAATCCTTCATTTCATGCAGTCGAAATTCCAGCCGGCTCACTTCCGCCGACATGGCCCTTGACATCCATCGAGCCAGCTGGACCGATCCCGCTGAGGCTTCCACGTAGTATATCCGGCAACGGCCGCCAGTGGTCAAAACTCTGCGGAAAATCGCAGGGAAAACACGCGTCAGCCATGAAGCGATTCCGAGATGCTCGATATAGAAGTTTAGATCACTCATCAACGTTGGATTGAATCAGCCGGGACACTTCACAGCGCGGCAAAACGCCTCTCTGATAGTCGGCCCAGCATCGCGCACAGGGCCACGTGAACCAGAAAAAAAATGACGTAGGACGCCAGCAACGGCTTCGACAGCGCCGCCGGGGTGAACTCAACCATCAGGAGGATTCGATAAATCGGCGCGGTGAAATAGGCCACACACCCGACAATGTACAGGGACCCCAGGATCATCAGCAACAGGCCGCCCGTTGACCCCGCCGCTCGCTCCAGACTGCTGTGGCCCTGCGGAGGCCAGGCCAGAGACGCATACAGCGCCAGATGCACAATCACGATCGTCTGCAGAAAACTTACCCCGTGCGAAAAAATGAAAAAAAATATCCCCACTCCGGTCTGGCGGTTCGTCAGGTAGAGCAGAAGTTGGGACAGAATCGCCAGCGGGATCAGGTTCGTCCAGAATTTCGCTCGCAAAATCTGCCGCGAAGTCAGCGGCATCGACTTCAGAACATACGCGTTCGGCCCTTCCAGCGAAAACGTCGGATAGACCAATCGCACTGAAACTGCCAGCACAAGCAATACGGATACCGCCAGATTCACGAACGAGACAAAATTCTTCAGGTAGGCCTGATCCAGCGGCAGGTCCCGAATGTTCACCAGCTGCACAAAAATAAGAGTCAGCAACACCAGCATCTGAGTCCATTCCGTGATATTTCGACATAAAAATTTCAGATCCTTTAAACATAGCGTGAAAAAAACGCTTCTCTTGAACGGCGCTAGCGAGAATGCCATCAGAGAACCCGTCCGGATTCCACGCTGCTCGTTCCTTGTCCAGCCATGCCAGAAAAGCGGGTACGATATCCCCATCAATACCCCCAGGCCCGCCGCGCTCTCGACCCACAGGAGTCCCAGCTTCTTCAGCGACTCCAGCGCCTCCCCTTTCGCCATCGCTGACATCGCTTGCGCCGCCAGCGTGTCCGGCGTGTAGGGATGACTGGGCAACTCGATCGCCGCCAGCATCGCGCTCATCTGAAGGGCCGGATCAAACTCCATCTGAAACAGAATCCCGATGTCCACCCGCGACGCGACCGTAACCACCCAGTAGGCCGCCAGAGCCGCAACCATAAAACTCAGAGACTTCACCCGATGACGCGGGATCCAGACAAAGGACAGACATAATAAAAAAACTCCAAACGCAGTCGGCAAAACGATGAGCCCCAGCAGCGACAGCGCCGCAACGACGACGTACTCCCATCCCGCGATGAAACTCCGGCCCAACCCCACCGCGATCGGGGTGCCGAACAGGAAAACCATCCAGCCGGTCGCCGACATGCTCTCCAGATACCTCACTGCGAATATCCGGACTCGGGATATCGGCATCGCAAAGAGGAGGTCATTCTCCGGATTCATATACAGCACCATCGCGGCCGATACAATGCTTGAAAAAATCAGCATCAGACAAAATGACAGGTTCGCCATCGACACCACGCGGAACGCCAGCGCGGGACCGATCTCCGGCGTCAGGCGCAGCGTCTCAAATAGCTCTGTCGATATCCTCGATGTGAGCGCCACAAAAATTAAAAAGATCCCGATCACCAGCCAGTTCCGGCGGCCGTCGGCGCTCCATCGCGGCGACAGCGCCCGCACCAACAGTTTCAAGCGCAGTCGCAGCATTTACGGTCCCGGCGCGGCGGACAAACGGGCGTAATCCTTCGACATCTTTTCCAAACCCTCGGTCACTCCCGAAACTCTCAGGCCCGTCTCCCGCGTCAGTTTCGAACTGTCCAGCGAACAGTCCGCCGGGCGGGGAACACGCGTCCGGTCATCGGCCATCCGAATCGGTTGAATCCAGCGCGGGTCAAAAGGAAAATGCTCGCACACACGCACCCCGAAATCATACCGGCTGAGTCGTTCCGATCCTCCCAGATGAAACATCCCGGTAACGGCGGGCCGTTGGGCCAGTTCCAGCAGGACGGCGGCGGCGTCCTCGACAAATAAGGGCGTCCGATATTGATCCACGTACAGCCGCACCGGCCGGCCCTTGCCGAGACTTGACCAGATCCAGTCAAAAAAACTTTTGTTGATTCCGTTTGACCAGCCATACATCAGCGATACCCGGACCACTGCGTTTCTCGGATTCGATAACACGATCCGCTCCGCCGCTAGCTTGCTCCCGGCATAGACGCCCGGGCCGGCGGCTGGATCGATCTCTGTCCAGAGCGACCGGGTGCCGTCAAAAACCAGATCGGTCGAAATGTAAATCACCCGGCCGCCGCGCCCGGCCATTTCCCGGCATATCTCAGCCGTCGCATGGACATTCAACCGATCGGCGGCGGCCGGATCCAGCTCACACGCGTCCACGTCCTTCATCGCGGCGGCATGGATCACGCTCTCCGGCCGCGTTGAATCCAGCGCCGATCGGATCGATCCGTCCGACCCGAGATCCATCGGAACCCAACGGATACCCGATTGCTCGATCCGATGCCGATTAAAGGTCCCGGCAATCGAATGGGACGCCAAATCTCGGCGGAGAATATTCCATCCCAAAAATCCGCTGCCGCCCGTTACCAAAATCATCGATACCTCACCCTCTCAAGATGCAACCCCTGGGCCGGCGCCGTGTAGTCCGGCCGGCGGATCCGCTTGCCGCTCCCCCGCGCGACCAGATAGGCCACCATCCGGCGGACCATGCGGTACAGAAATGCGTCTGCGACAAATCGAAACCGAATCTCATCCTTATGAATTTGAATCTCGATCCGCTCCATGTTTCGAATTGCTCGTGGCCCTCGGCCGCCATCCGCCAGGTGCGCGGAAAACCGGGAAAAATTCCTGGTTCCTGTCCATGACGCGGCCGACCGCTTCATCAGAGACATCGATAATTCTCGGCCAAGAGGATAATACCAGACATACGGCAGGCGGTACGGATCCGGAATGGGCGAAATGAGCAGTCGATAGAGATACTCCCGGCGACGCGCGCTTCGCCTCGCGTGAAAGCGGTCCGATACCTCACGTGACCGCAGAATCGACAGGTCGGGGGGAAGCAATCGGTTCAATATCCGGACCAGTTCGTCGGCGGAGGGACGGCTCTTCGGCGCGTCAAAATGCGCGACCTGATGCCTCGCGTGTACACCCGTGTCGGTCCGGCCCGCGCCCGTCACCGCAACCGGACTTGAAAAAAGTTGACTCAGGGTCTCTTCCAGGACGCCCTGAACGGTCAATCGGTTCGGCTGTTTCTGCCACCCGGAATACCGGGTTCCTACATACGAGAGATCCAGCCGTATTCTCATCCGGGCAGTTTCGGAATCACAACGGCCAGGCCGGCCAGGATCACGGCGGCGCCCAGGCCCGCCAGCGCATCGTCCAGAACAATCCCCCAGCCCCCTCTTAATTTCTCGGCCGCTCGAATCCAACCGGGCTTGCGGATGTCAAACAGGCGGAATAATACAAATGCCGCTATGAGAAAAGGCATCGACCGATGGTCCGTCAAACAGGCGATCGATAATGGGCTGAAGGCGATCATCTGACCGACAACCTCGTCCAAAACGATCACAGGCGGATCGGGATCCCGCAGGTCCTCCGCCGCCCGACCGCAGATCGGTATGGCCAGCGCCGCCAATCCAACCGCAACCGGCGCGTACCAGCCAAATCCCAATGCCGACAGATGCCAGCACGCCGGTATTGCGGTCAGAGATGCTACGGTACCTGGAATCCGGGGACAATATCCAATTCCAAATAGCGTCGCGATCATCCGGCAAACTCGGCCGCCGATCGGGCGCCGGTCAGCTCGTCCGGCTTCCGGAGACAAGATATCGATAATTTTTAAGGAAATAATCAATACCGGAATACAGGGTCGCCACGGTCATCACACACACAAAAATCGCAACTCCCGTGTGCCCATATTTCAAATAGGGCTGCACGGCCGGTATCTGACCCTGCCCGGCCGAATTCTGGATGATCGCCAGAATCAGAATATAATGCAGTCCCACCATCTGGATGATCGTCTTCATCTTCCCGCTCGGTTCCGCACCCAGCGCCACGCCCTCGACGGCGGCCAGCATCCGAATACCCGTTACGGCAAATTCCCTCGCGATGATCAGAGCCACCGGCCACGCGGGAACGTGCACAAACGGCGAGTTCACAAATATGATCAGCGCGGCCGAAACCAGTATCTTGTCGGCAATCGGATCCATTAACCGGCCAAAAACGCTGAACGCCGCGTACTTCCTCGCCAGATAGCCGTCATAGATATCCGTCAGTGACGCTAGAAAAAATAAAATAAGGCCCGTCACCTGCGCCGCAAGGCTACGCTCAAACGCCTCCGCCATCAGAAAACAGACGGAGAGCACCAGCCGCAGCGCGGTCAGCTGATTCGGAATGCGCGTTCGATCGATGGTCTATTCTCCCGCGGATTCCCGAAATTGAAACAATCGCTGGGCGTCCGGGCCGGGCCCTTCGATCGAAACCCTTCCGTCCTCCCGCGTCCGAAACACCTTGTCGAATACTTTCTTGCTCGTCTCCGGTCTGACCTCTGTCCCATCCAGCGTCATCCGTAATCCGTAGACGTTTCCCGCGCGCAGCCTTAGAAACTTCTCAAATGAAATCACCTGCCGCTCCCCGGATCGCAAAATCTTCTCATAACGCGTGCTCTCCGTCTCCAGATATAACCACACATCCGATAGGCCAACCATCTCCATTCGATGCCGCAAACCGGCGGCGGGCCGCGCCGACTGCTCCGGTTGCGCCGCCGGAGGTCGATCACCTTCCGGGACGAGGGGCTGGACTTGATCGGCCGGGTCCGCAGCCGCGGAATCGATCACGGCGGCCGAGGAAGACGGGGGCAAATCTGATTCGGCGGGCGCCGGCGTCTCCGTCGAATCCGGAGACTCCGGCGTGGACCGGGACTTCATCAGGGCATACGACCCGCCAAGAACCAGCACCAGCAGGACGGATATCAGCCCGAATGAAAATGTCTTTTTGTCCTCCGATTCGTCCGCCGCGGCATCTTCGACCGGATCGGAGGCGGCGGCCACGGGCTGAACGGGCGCGACAAAGGTCGCCGGACCGCCTCCCAGATGGGCCATCATATCCGATTCGGGGATTTTCAGAAACCGGGCATACGTCCTGACAAAATTCCGGATGTACACCGGCTGCTCAAATACCGCAAAATCGCCCCGCTCCATCGCCTCGATGTAGGATCGCTTGATCTTCGTCCTCTCCACAACCGTTGCGACCGTCAGTCCCAACGCCTCCCGCTTCCCCCTCAGCAAACTCCCTATTTTTCCGCTATCCACGGTCTTCCTCGTCCTGCGGAGGAACGGTTACCAGAACATCCCGCGGCGTCGGGCCTTTGTTCGGTCCCACAACGCCGTCCCGCTCCAGCATATCGATGATCTTGGTCGCCCGGTTGAACCCGATTCTGAATTTCCGCTGCAACATCGATGTCGACCCCTTGCGGATCTCGATGATGAAGCGTTTCGCGTCCTCGTATAACTGCGCATCGATCTCCTCCACGCTGTCCGCTATCGCCTTGGACGTGATTCCGTCCACCTGCAACATTAAATTCTCCGGTACGGAGTCCAGATCAACGTATCGGGGCTTCATCTGGCCACGCACATAGTCCACCACCCGGCGAATCTCCTCCTCGTCCACCAACGCGCCCTGGAGCCGGATCGGTTTCGGAGCGCCCGGAGGCAGATACAGCATGTCCCCGCGACCCAGCAAAGATTCGGCGCCCTTGCCGTCCAGGATGGTCCGGGAATCGAATTGCGATGCGACTTGAAACGCTATCCGCGCCGGCATGTTCGCCTTGATCAGGCCCGTGATCACGTCCACGCTCGGACGCTGCGTCGCCAACACCAGATGAATACCGACCGCACGCGACATCTGCGCCAGCCGCGTGATGGACCCCTCCGTCTCCTTCGGCGCCGATAACATGAGATCCGCCAGCTCGTCCACCACCAGCACAATGTACGGCATTATCGGCAACCCCAGTTTCTTCTGCTCATCGTTATACCCCTCCAGAGACTTGGTGCCGGAATCCGTCAGTATGTTGTACCGGCTGTCCATCTCCACCAACAGCCACTTGAACGCCCGCGTCGATCCCTTGGCATCCAGAATCGGCGGCGCCAGCAGATGCGGCACGTCCGTAAACATCGACAGCTCGACTCGCTTCGGATCGATTAAAATCAACCGCAATTGCTCCGGCGTCATCTGATACAAAAGCGTGATCAATAGACTCGATACACAGACTGACTTGCCCGATCCGGTCGCGCCCGCTATCAGAACATGCGGCATCTTCTGCAGGTCACCCATCACGGGTTTTCCGAGAATGTCCTTGCCAAGGACAAAGGGAAGCCGATAGGAGCCGGGGGAAAATTTCTCAAGCGCCAGCAGCTCCCGAATTTTCACGACCTGCGCCTTCGGGTTCGGCACCTCCACCCCAACCACGGATTTACCGGGAATCGGCGCCACAATCCGGATCGAATTCGCCGCCAGCGCAAGCTTCACGTCCGCCTCGCGCGCGGCAATCTTGCTCACCGGAACCCCCGCGGCGGGCAATACCTCGTATAAAGTCACGGTCGGGCCCGGCACAATCTGGACGACCTGCGCGTTGATGCCGAAATTTTTCAAGGTGTCCTCCAGAATCTGGCCCATGTGCTGCAATTGCTTCTGGTCATGCCCGCCATCCTGTTCCGGCGGCCACTTGAGAAGCTCCAGCGGCGGCAGTCGGTATCGGGCCAGCCCCTTTTGAAATTCCGATTCCTCCGGAGACAGGACTTCCGATTCCCGCGGGCCGGACCCGGCGGAGGGTTTGGACACCGGTACGACTGAGGATGAACTGGAAGCGGGGGAGACCGTGACTGGAAAGGGTATCGACTTTTGCTGAATAAACGGCACCGCCGTTGCCGAAGAATCTCCCACCGCCATCGACGACTGCGGCACGGGCGAAAAGACTGTCACCTCCACGCGCGGATTCACCGCCGGCGCGGTTGAGGTTACGGGAATCGGCCCGCGGCGCGATCGCCATGCCTGGTATCGGCCGTAGAGGACCTGAAGAAATCGAGGGCTGCGTTGAAATAAAACCGATGCCTTGTCCCGCAAGTAACCCAGAACCGAGAGAGGCAGAAGTCCGCCAAGACCCAGAAGGCCGCAAAAAAGGAACAGCAAAATCGAAGATTGCCCAAAAATGTAGGTCAGCCTCACATTGACATATTGCCCCAGCATCCCACCCGGACCGCCCGATACCGGCCACATCTGATGCAATACTCCGCTGGCGCTGCACATGACCAACATCGCGCTCAGACCCGTCTGCGCACGACGCCCCTCCGGCCATGACTCGCCGCGGACCAATCCCAGCCCCCATGCAAAAACGGCCGCCGGCCAGAACCAGGATGCCTGGCCAAAAAAGAAAAATGCTCGATGGGCAAAATAGGCGCCAAATCGGCCGCAGAGATTCGACACCACCGACGTCGACGACTGCGGCCAATCCTCCTCTGTATAACTGATGAGACTGAACACCAACAGGACGGAGAGGAGAATCAGACTCGCTCCCCCTATCCGCTTCACAGCCATCCCGGTCCCATTCCCCCCCTTCTCAACCCCCACTCGGACTATGTCACAGACCGTCCGGGGTTACAAGCATGCTCGAAGGGTCTAAACGCCGGATCCGATCGCCGGCCCACCCGGCCGGCCGCTCCCGGAGGATCCGCGCGGTCGATCCGATCGATTCGGCCGGTCCGAACGCGGGCCGCGGTCATACCGCATCGGCCGGTCCGGGCGGTCTGACCCGCGGAATCCCTCGTCACGGTCGCCGCGGGGCGGGCGGTCCCCCCCACGTGGGCGAACCGGAAGAGGTGGCTTGCCTTCCATCTCACGGAGGGCCGCAACGCGCGATAACCTCAGCCGGCCCAGATGATCAATCTCGATCAGCTTCACCGGCGTCACGGCGCCCTCTTTCAAAACATCCTCCACCCGGTCGGTACGGCTCTCCTGGATCTCCGAAATATGCAGCAATCCCTCATGTCCAGGCATGATCTCGCAAAACGCTCCAAAATCCACAACTCGCACCACCTTGCCCTGATAGACCCGGCCCAACTCTGGTTCGGCGATCATCATGTGAATTCGCTCACGGGCCGCTGTCGCGCCTTTCTCGGTCTCGGAATAGACCCGCACCGATCCGTCGTCCTCGATGTCGATCTTCACGCCCGTCTCCTCAATGATCGCCCGGATGTTCTTCCCGCCCGGCCCGATGATGTCGCCGATCTTGTCCTTCGGCACCATCATCATGAAAACACGGGGCGCGTAGGTCGATATGTCCGACCGGGGCTTCGCTATGGCCGCGTCCATCTGATTCAGAATGTGCACGCGCGCGACCCGGGCCTTGTCCAGGGCCCGGCGCATCAGATCCACCGATATTCCCTCAATCTTGATGTCCATCTGAATCGCCGTCACACCCGTGCGCGTGCCGGTGACTTTGAAATCCATGTCTCCCAGATGGTCTTCGTCGCCCAGAATGTCGGTCAATATCGCCACACGGTCACCCTCCTTCACCAAACCCATCGCCACGCCCGCCACATGGTGCGGTATCGGAACGCCGGCGTCCATCATCGCCAACGATCCGCCGCACACGGTCGCCATCGACGAGGAACCGTTCGACTCCAGAATGTCCGACACGATCCGAACCGTGTACGGAAACTCGGCCTCCGTCGGAATCAACCCACGCAGCGATTTTTCCGCCAGCATCCCGTGACCGATCTCCCTCCGGCCCTGACCGCCATACCGGCCGGTCTCGCCCACTGAAAAGGGTGGAAAATAATAGTGAAGATAAAACCGCCGCGACTTCTCCCCCTGTACGTCGTCCGATCGCTGCTCATCTTCCGCCGTGCCCAGCGTGACGACGGCAAGCGCCTGGGTCTCGCCACGCGTAAATAAAGCCGAACCGTGCGCGCGCGGCAAAAATCCCAGACGGATCGTGATCGGTCGAACCGTGTCCAGGTCCCGGCCGTCATTCCGGCGGCCCTTCTCGAGTATGTTTCCCCGGACGATCTGGCCCTTGATCTCCTCCAGATAACCACTCGCCTCGACCTCCACATCCTCCCGGTCCAATCCCAGCTTCGCGGCGGACGCGTCCAGTACATCCTCTTTGATCCGCCTCAGCTCCGCGTACCGCTCCATTTTCGTCGGGATCACCAGCGCTTTCGCCAGCCGGTCCTTCGATAACGTCTCAACCGCTTTCTCCAACCCTTCGGTCTTCGCGGGTGATACCACGGCGGATTTCGGCTTGCCCACCTGACGGCGCAACTCCTCTTGCGCGGCGCAGATCCGGCCGATTTCCCGCTGGGCCAGCGCCAGCGCCTCCAATATCACATCCTCTGACACCTGGCGCGCGGCGCCTTCAACCATCGTGATGTCCGATTTCGTCCCGGCTACCACAAGCTCCAGCTCCGCTGCCTCCGTTTCCTCAACCGATGGATTCACCTTGAACTCCCCGTTGATCTTCACTACTCGCACGGCGCCCACCGGTTTCGCGAACGGTATGTCCGATATATACAACGATGTCGACGCGCCGATGATCGACAATACATCCGGCGGCGACGTCAAATCTGTTGAAATCGCCTGCGTCGCTATCTGCACTTCATTGTGATACCCCTCGGGAAATAGCGGCCGCAGCGGCCGGTCGGTCAGACGGCAAACCAGTATCTCCCGGTCCGTCTGCCGGCCCTCACGCTTGATGAACCCGCCCGGGATCATCCCCGCTGAATAGGCCTTTTCCCGATACTCCACTGTCATCGGCAGAAAATCGACACCCGACTCCGCTTTCGGCTCCGCACAGGCACAGGTCAATATCATCGTGTCTCCGTAACGGATCAATACCGATCCGTTCGCCTGCCGCGCCACATCCCCGCTCGAAATGCTCAGAGTCCGACCTCCCAGGTCCAATTTCACTTCACTCATCGTCACTCAGTCCTTTCTGATGCAACCCGTTTCTCGAAGGCGGGGTGGTGAACAAGGGGGTCAACAAGAAATATCAGTGATTGCCAACTGTTGATTGCGGACCAGCGACTCTCGCTGACCACTCGCTGATCTGCAATCTACAATTGACAACTACCTGTCTTTCCTGTTCCCCACCCTCGCCTGTATGCCCGCCGCACACGCGGCGGGACACTCCCGTTCGAAGGCTTCGAACGCTATTTCCGAAGACCCAGTCGCTTCACGACGTTCCGGTACCGGCCCAGCTCGCTGTTCCGAAGATGATTCAGCATCTGCCGGCGGGCGCCCACCATTTTGAGCAACCCGCGACGCGAACTGTGATCCTTCGGATGCTTCTGCAAATGGTCCGTCAGAGCCTTGATCCGCTCCGTTAACAACGCCACTTGTACGTCCGCCGAACCCGTATCCTGGTCGTGAATCCGATAGTCCCCGATTACTTTCTCTTTCTCCAATTTTTCCATTATCAATATCCCTTAACTTTTCCGCCGGGGTTTGCCGCCCGGCTCGCAACGCCCGCGGACGATCCCAATCGCCCGCGTAATGTCCTTCTGTATGGCTCGGCTCAGCAACTCCGCCGTCGTGAATTTCCTCTCCGGACGCAAAAACGCGGCCAGATCCACTCTCACACTCTCCCCCGGATGATACACCACCCGGCGGCCGTCAATCACATGCGCCTCCAATAACACACGCCGGCGGCTCTGTACCGTCGGCGCCACACCCAGATTCAAAACTACCGGCCTCTTCCGACCCGGCGCCCGACCAACGCCGGCACGATCCATCCAGCCGGCGTAAACTCCCTGACGCGGCAATAACTCGTTGCCGGGCTCGACATTCACCGTCCGAGCGCCCAGCCTCGCGCCTATCCCCGCGCCACGCACCACCCGGCCGCTGACCTCCACCGCGCGGCCCAGCATCCGCCGCGCCTCGGCCAACCGGCCGGCCTGAATGTCCCGACGGATCGCCGTGCTCTGGATGACTCGCCGACCCAGACAAATCGGCGACACGGCATATACGGCCGCCCGGCGGGCCTTCAAAAGCTCCCGAAGATCCGTGACGGTTCCGGCTCGGCCGCGGCCAAACCGGAAATCCCTGCCAACGACCACGCCTCGCACATTCCACTGTCGAAAGAGCACCTGTGACACAAATTCTGACGGGGTCAATCTAGATAGTCTTTTCGTAAAATTCAAGGTGAAAATCGTTTTTATCCCCAGACGACGGATGTGCCGGCATCGGTCCGCCAGAGGCTGGATCAATGCCACCGGCGACGCCGGTCTCAGAACCCGGCTTGGATGCTGCGAAAATGTCACCGCCATCGCCGAGATCCCTCGACGGCGCGCTTCCCGGACTGCCTTCCTCAATATCGCCTGATGCCCACGATGAACACCGTCAAATATCCCGATCGCCAGCACGGCCCCCCGCTGTCGCTCAATTGGCACAATCCGGCCCCGCACCACCCCAGGCCGGCAATCCCTTCGCCATGGTCTAGATGAATGATCCCTTGGGATGAATCTTGCCGCCACGCACTTCCCCAAATCCGCAAAGCCCGCTGCGGCCCACACCGAACACATGCTGGCCGCTCTCCAGATTCGGCCGGTCGAATAACACCGATAACGAAATGGAATGACCTGAAACAAAAGCCGCCTCCAGATCCCCCAGTCGAATCCGGGGCCAGGCGGTCAGAAGCTGCTCCGGTGAAAAAAGCACCGGAGAATCCGGCAGAGCCTTCGGATCGGTGGCTCGATCCAGAGTCAATTCGCCAATGGTTGTCCGCGACAGCTCCTCCACGGCGGCGCCGCAACCCAGCTCCTGGCCGATGTCGTGCACCAAACTTCGAACATACATCCCGGGGCCGCACAAAACTTCAAATGAAAATCGCGGGAGACGAATCTCACCCGGCTGAATCTCATAAATTTTGATCCGTCGAGCCGGCAGCGTCACGCTGACCCCCTGGCGCGCCAGCTCGTACATCGGCCGGCCATGGATTTTAATCGCGGAATACATCGGCGGCACCTGGTCACGCTCACCGATATGCGACCTCAGCAACTGCTCAATACGCGGCTCTATCCCCGCCGGCACTTCCGACGTGCTCACGGCTTTGCCTGTCATGTCATACGTGTCGGTCGTCACACCCAGCCGCGCGGTGACCCGGTACCGCTTGGGCAAATCCGCAAGATGCGGCGCCAGCTTCGTGGCCGGACCGATGCATAAAAGCAATAGACCCGTCCCGAATGGGTCGATCGTTCCGCTGTGACCCACCTTCGAATACTTGTAGCGCTTCCGCACAAACGCCACGACATCGTGCGACGTCCAGCCCGCGGGCTTGTTCACCGGTAAAATACCGCAGGCCCTCATGTCGCGCTCGGATCCGCCGGCGGCGCCGAAGGGCGCGTCAGGCGCTCGATCTTCTGGATCATATCAAATCCTTTTTTCAGCGAATCGTCCCCGTAAAATGTTACCGCCGGAATTTTCCGCCAGGAGAGATGCCGCATCAGTCGCTCCCGAATGTCGGCCGACCGGCTGTTTAACGCCATAACCGCCGGATCGGTCTCGCCCTCCTTGAGATGACTGACGTAAACCTTGACGTGGGACTGGTCCGGGGTGAGATCCACACGGGTGATCGACAGGAGTTTGAAGGAGTCCGGAAGTTTCAACTCGTCACGGATGATCTCCGAAAAATCCCTCATCAACTGCTTGTTCATCCGCTCCATCCGCGTCTCTCTCGATCGCATCCTACCCGCCCTCCGCCATCCGGTGCTCCTCGATTCCCAGCACCTCAACCTCTCCCGCTGAATCCAGCGTCGATACAACCCGGTCCAGCCGCAGTCGAATCTCCGCCTCGCTCTGTCCAACCGCGGCCAGCGCCACTTCCGCATAATCCACTTTGATCGGTTCGCTGAAATCCGCCGCGGAAAAACCGTGCCGCGATCGGGCGCCCTGCACCAGACTCGACACAATCGACCGGCGGTCCTTCAGCGTCCGGCAGCCCGGAAACTGCAGCCGCAGACGAAATCCCATCATCACTCCCGCCATACCCCTTACAGTGTCGGCGCCATCTCCTCGATCAAATAGACCTCGAGGATGTCCCCGGATTTGATATCGTTGAAGTTCTCCACCAGTACCCCGCACTCGTATCCCTTTTCCACTTCCCGCACGTCCTCCTTGAACCGCTTCAACGATCCAATCTTCCCGTCATAAGCCACAACTCCGTCCCGCACCACCCGGATCTTCCCCCGGCGCTCGATCTTGCCGTCTTTCACCATGCACCCGGCCACCGTTCCGAACTTCGATATCTTGAATATCTCCCGCACCTCCGCCGTGCCGATCACCCGCTCCTCCATCCGCGGCGACATCCGGCCCGTGACGGCTTTCTTCACGTCGTCCAGCAAATCGTAAATGATCCGGTAACTCCGCATGTCCACGCCCTCTCGCTCCGATGTCGCCGTCGCACGCTCATCCGGACGCACGTTGAATCCCAGCACGGTCGCGTGGGAGGCCGCCGCCAACAGCACGTCGCTCTCGGTTATCCCCCCCAACGCCGCGTGCAATACTCGGATCGGCACTTCATCTATCCTCAACCGCTCCAACGCGTCTCGGATCGCTTCCAACGACCCCTGGACGTCCGCCTTCAGCAAAAGCGGCACGACCGGCTTCTCGCCCTCTTTCAAATTCTCCGTCATCGCCTCCAACGTCAGCGGCGCCTCATGCCGGCGCCGCGCCAGATCCTTCCGAACCTTCAGCCGGTCCTCGGCAATCGCCTTCGCCGTCCTCTCGTCCGGCACCACGTGAAACCGGTCGCCGGCCAGCGGCGCTTCCGTAAACCCCAGTATCTCCACGGGCGTCGACGGACTCGCGCCCGTTAATCGCTTGCCAAACTCATCAATCAACGCCTTCACACGCCCGATCGTCACACCACACACAAAAACGTCGCCTACTTTCAATGTCCCCTTCTGCACAAGAACCGTCGCCGTCGGCCCGCGGCCCCGCTCCAGCTTCGATTCCACCACTGTCCCGAACGCCACTCGGTCCGGATTCGCTTTCAGATCCAGAAGATCCGCTTGAAGATCGATCATCTCCAGCAGATTCGATACACCGGTTCCCTTTAACGCCGATACCTCCACAACTACGGTGTCGCCGCCCCAGGCCTCCGGATTTAATCCATGATCCGACAGTCCCTTCAACACTCGCTGCTTGTCCGATTCCGCCTTGTCCACCTTGTTCAACGCCACCAAAATCGGCACGCCCGCCGCTTTCGCGTGACTGATCGCCTCGACCGTCTGCGGCATCACCCCGTCGTCCGCGGCGACCACCAGCACCACCAGGTCCGTTACGTTCGCGCCGCGCGCGCGCATCGCGGTGAAGGCTTCGTGGCCCGGAGTGTCCAAAAACGTCATCGTCTTGCCGTTCGACAACACCACCCGGTAGGCGCCGATATGCTGCGTGATCCCGCCAAACTCCCCGGCGGCGACATGGGTCTTTCGGATCGAATCCAAAAGCGTCGTCTTGCCGTGATCGACATGCCCCATCACCACGACCACGGGCGGCCGGGGTCTCAAACTCGCCGGATCTTCCCTCTCCTCCGTGTCACGGCTCTCCACCGGCCGGACCTCAGTCTCCTCCTTGAACTGCAAATCATATCCGTATTCCTGCGCCAGCAACACCGCGGCGTCCTTGTCCAGCGGCGCGTTGGCGGATACCATCATCCCCATGCTCATCAGTTTTCCCACCAGATCCACAACCGACCGGTCCACCGCCTTGGCCAAATCCACTACTCGCAGCGGATACGGCAGCGACAGCGGCTTTGGCGCCGCAGGCGCCGGCTTTGCCGGAACCGGCGCGGCAGCCGCAGGCGCCCTCTGGGACACCTTCGGCGAGGCAACGGGCTTCCTCTCAACCGCCGGCGCAGACTTCTTCTCGACCGCCGCCACAGGCTTCGGTTCGACCGACACGGCAGGCTTCCTCTCAACCACGGGCACGGGCTTTCGCGGCGCGTCAGTCACCGCGGCGGGCCCGGCGGCTGAAACGGATGACCGTCGCAACATCTGCTCAATGGATTCCGGCACGGCAACCATGTGGTTGTTCAATGATACGCCTTGCTGCGCGGCAAACTGGATGATCTCCTTCGAGGACTTGCTGATCTCCCGGGCCAGCTCAAACACTCTCATGCGCTTTCCTCTTCCCCTGAGTCGTCGGAAGACTTCTTTCGACTCCCCTTTGACCCGCTGTCATCCGCCTTCGACTCACCCAGTCGCTTCGAAAATAATTTTAACGCCTCCTCAAACGTCATCGGCGGCGCTTTCTCCGTCTGCTCCTTTTCCGCGGCGGCCGATTCGTCCTCGGCCTGCTTCTTCGGACGCGGACGCGTCTTTCCGGAAGATGCCTCCCGCTCTTTTTCGCCCTTCTCGTCCTTCGCGGGAGTTTCTCCCGCAGGACCGGCTTTCGATTCCTTGACTCGCGCCGCGGCATCGACCGCGTCCTTCGCTTCCTTTTCCTTGCGCTCGGCCTGAACTTCCCGATACACCTCTTTGGCGCCCTCGATCAGCTTCGCCGCCCTCTTCTCGCCGATACCCTCCACTTCAACAAGATCCCCAGGCTTCGATTCCGTGATCTTTTGCAGCGTGAATCCCGCCTTCGTCAGACACTCCGCCGCTTTCTTGCCCACCCCCGGAATCCGCTGCAGATCCCTCTGAAGATCCTCCGCGGTCGCAAATAATTTCGCCGCGGCCTCCTTGGCCGCCGTCGCGGCTATCTCCGCGTAGTCGGCCTCACTGTAAATGTCCACTCGCTGCCGGGTCAGCCGCGCCGCCAGACGCGCGTTCTGGCCGTTCTTGCCGATCGCCAGAGATAACTGATTGTCCGGAACCACCACCTGAACGGTGTGCCCGTCCTCCATGAGCTTGACCTTGATCACCTGGGCGGGCGAAAGAGCATTTTTTACAAACGTCGATACCTCCTCATGCCACGGCACAATGTCGATCTTCTCCCCGGGAACTTCCTTCAAAATGGTCCGGATGCGGCTGCCTCGAACACCCACACAGGCGCCGATCGGATCGACATTCGGATCGTTTGATTTGACCGCGATTTTCGTCCGCACTCCGGCCTCCCGGACGATGCCCTTGATCTCGATCAGACCGTCAAATACCTCCGGGATCTCCATCTTGAACAAATTCTCCACCATCTTCGGATGCGTCCGCGAAACAATGATCAGCGGCCCCCGTATCCCTTTTCGGACCCGGACGACATACACCTTGATCCGGTCGCCGATCCCATAGGTCTCCCGCGGAATCTGCTCCTTGACCGGCATGATCGCTTCGACTTTGTCCAGATTCAAAATCACCTTGTCCTCGATCACCTTCTGGACGATCACTGTCACAACTTCACCCTCGCGCGTCCGGTACTCCTCATATAATAGATCACGCTCCGCCTCACGGATGCGCTGAACCAAAACCTGCCGCGCGGTCTGAGCGGCGATACGCCCGAACTCATCAACGTTGAACACCAACGGATCGGTAACCCGGCCGCCGACGGACGCCTCATCATCCTTCTTTTTGGCGTCGTCCACACTCACCTGCAGCTCCGGATCCTCGATGGTCTCCACGATGTCGTAATACCGCGTGAAAACAATGTCGGCCGTCTTGCGGTCGATCTTCGAATCCACGTTGAACGTCACACCGTGATTTTTTCGATAGGCTGAAATCAGCGCCGCCTCAACCGCCTGGAACATGATCTCCCGATTGATGCCCTTCTCTTTTTCCAATTCGTCGATCGCCGCAAGCAGAGCCTGCTGGTCGACGGTTAATGTCTTTTTCTTGCGTCGGGTGGTTGGCATGGTTGGGGAATTTTAAATTCGTACCTCCGGTTGGAGCTGGGCGCGGACGATCCTGTCAAAGGGGACAAAGGGAAGCTGCTCGCTGTCCAGGCGGATGCCTTCATCGCTCACCGATACCAGCTTGGCCGTGATCGATCTCTTGCCCTCGTCCAGCTGAGCCGTGACGCCGATCGGTTCCCCAACCGCTGATTGAAAATGGGCCGGACGACGCAGTTTCCGGAAAATTCCTGGAGACGATACCTCTACATTGCCCTCCCTCGGAAACAGTTCCTTCAAATTCAAATAGGGAATCAGCACCCTCGCAAATGCCTCGATCTCGCCGATCTGAACGCCGCCGGAGGATTTTTCGACATAGACCCGAAGCATCGGGCGGCCCAGAGGAATCATTTCAAGGTCGTACAGGGTAAGACCATGCCGCTGGGCCAGTGGGACTATCTCTGATTCGATCGTTTCAACTCCGACGGTCACTTTCCTCGATCCTCCTTAACAAGACAAAATGCGTGGGACCCGCCCACGCATCGCAGTACTCCAAGATCACAAAGCGGCGCCATTATATGACCCGGCGGCCCCATTTGCAACTCTTTTTTCATCCAACCATTGGGCGCGAGAGGACTTGAACCCCTACCCCTTGCGGGACCAGGTCCTAAACCTGGCGCGTCTGCCGTTCCGCCACGCGCCCATGCATGGATGCATAGTCCCTGCCGCCCCAGTACAAGTTTTGCCATGATGGCAAAACATCCGGTACAAGCGGCGGGGACGGACATGAGTGGGCTGTGCCGGGATCGAACCGGCGACCCGCTGATTAAGAGTCAGCTGCTCTACCGACTGAGCTAACAGCCCGTTTTCTGCGTTTGTTTCCAACTCGCCCGACATTATCACACGAGCCCGTAGATTGAAACATGCCGCCCGTCATTGCGCTCGAACAAACCGGTTTGATACGACAAACTCGCCATGAACCGATTCTGTCTCTTGTTCCTATTGATCCCCTTGTCCTTCGCCTGCGGCCGGACGGATACAACGATAACTGCACCCGAACCACACCCTGACTCTGAATCCTGGTACGGCGCCTACCTCGCCGGCCAACAGGTCGGATACCTCCGCCAGATGCGAACCCGCAGGCCGGATGGCGGATTCCGGCTGTACGCTGAACACTTCATCTCCGCTAAAACACTCGGGCGGCCGGTCGCGATTAAAATGCTTGAAGTCCTCGAATCTTCGGACGATTTCAAACCCATCAAATATTTCCAGAAAACCGATGGCTCGGCCGGCACGCCCTACGTCGTCCGCGGCGATCGCGTTCCACCCGGCGGCGGTCAGTTCCGGCTGCGATCGGAAGCCGGCGGGAAAATCATCATGGAAAAGACCTACCCGATCGAGGAATGGACGTTTCCGCAGTTGGTCGATCAGATCATTCACACACAGGATCTCGCCGTCGGAAAACACTGGGAGTTTCGCGTCATTAACCCTGTCGACTTTCTGCCCATCCGCGTCGCCATCGCCGTCGAACGCCAGGGAACGGAAATCCTGAACGGCCGCACGATATCCTTTTTTGAAATCACTGCCAAAATGGGCGCGGTCATCGTCCACTCCTTTGTGGATACCGCGTCAACCGAACCTTACCGGATCGCCATGCCGGCGATGGATCTCGAATATCGACTTGATGATCAATCGATCGCAAAAAAGTTCTCTTCGGATGATCCCGCTGAACTCGACCTCGCCCATTTCGCCGCCGTCGTCCCGACCGGAGCGCCATTTTCGTCGCAGCCGGACCGGGCGGTGAAACTGAAACTGTCCCGCGTCCCTTTCGAGGACCTCCAGCTCGAAGGCGATTTTCAAAAGATTGTCCGGACTGGACCCGAGGACTGGATCATCGAATTGCGGCCCGTCACCCCCGCGGCCATCTTCGACGATCGGCGGGGCGAGTCCGATCGCGACGCCATGCGGGCAGACTCGGCCGCGACTGAATCGGCCGGGCAGGACACATCCTCCGAAGTGGCTCGTGTCGCGGGGGCAATTGGGGAAACGACGCCGATTCGGTTCGCCAAGGCCGCCGTTTCGTGGATGCAACGTCACATTCGACAGGTCCCCACGTCCATCGTCCCGACGCCGGAAGTGGTCTTGGCCATCAAACAGGGAGATTGCAATGAATTCTCGGCCCTCTTCCAGGGACTTTGCCGGGCATCGGGATTCCAATGCAAAATCGCGTCCGGACTCGCTTATATGGACGGTCAATTCTTTTATCACTCCTGGAATGAAATCCGCGCCGCTGAAGGCCGGTGGGTGCCGGTCGACCCCATCTTTGGCGAAGTGCCGGCGGCGGTTGGGCATTTCAAATTGATCGAAGGCGATTTCTCCGCAACCTGGCGGCTCGCCTCTTTTCTCAAAACAATCCGGATCGAAATCCTGGATGAATCAAAATTCCGTGGGAATACCCGCTATCCGTAAATCCGGCGTCTGACTCAGCTTCACCACACTCGACTGCACCAGCTGCCCCAGTGAATCGTAGATCACTTTGACGTCCGGCCGCGACGGCGTGGCCTTCGGCACTGACTTCACAATCCCCTGATGGCCGTCCGACAATGTCACCCAGGTGCCGATCGGAAAGGGCGCAAAGAGTTGTGAAAAAATTTCACGCAACTCAGGAGCAAATAACGCTTCCTTGCTCGACATCAATACCCCCAGCGCCACGATCGCCGGCTGCCGAGCGCGGTACGGCCGGTCCGACGTCATCGCGTCATAGATGTCGCATGCCCCGACTATCCCTGAATACGGATGGATCTGATGACCCAGCAGCCCCTTCGGATATCCCTTACCCGTCACGCGCTCGTGATGCTGGATCGTGATCGCGCGCGAGGTCGCCTTGATCGTGTCAAACCGGGACAGATACTTGAATCCCAGCGCACCGTGCTGCTGAACGGTCGCGAACTCTTCGGGCGCCATCTTTTTGGCGGAATGAATGATTTCCCTCGGCAAAAACGATTCCCCGATGTCATGCAAAAGCGCCCCCAGAACCAAATCCCGCAACTGCATCAGATTGTACCCCAGACGGCCGCCCGTATAGGCCGAATACACCGCTACCGATACCGCATGCTCCGGACCGTATCCGCTCAGGGTCTTCACCGACGGAACATCCACCACCCGGCCGCGCTCGCCTAGCGCCACTTCGTCCACGATCGAGTTCGAAATCTCAAATGCCGTCCGCACGTCCAGCTCCGGCGCCACACTGACATCCGTCTTGCCCGACAGCATCTCACAGGTCTTGTGCATGAACCGCACCGCCTGAAGCCTCAGGCCGTCCGAAATCAGAGGCTTGCCCTCGATCCCGGAATCCTGCGCGTCCGATATCAGTAAATGCCGGTACCCGATCTGGCGGAGCCTCTCGATGACGTGGGGGGCAAGTTTTATCCCAGTCGTGTAGAGACACTGACCTTCGGTGTTGAAGATGTTCTCTTGCAATGAATGACCCTGATGGGCCTTGTCAATCGATATCAGACGCATCCCGCACTCCTGAGTTCAGTTCAGACTTCGAAGCCGGGCATATCAAACTTTACTTTTGCAAAAATGGATACTGAAATTTTCGCGAAGCTCCAACCGGCCGGAATCTGCCGGGAAGAAATCAATTTCCAGACGGCGCCGGACGGTATCGGGTTTCCAGTGATCCTTTCCGGAAAATTCCCAGGATCCGATCCACATCCTCCGTCCCGTGAATGCGGATCTCCACCGACCCCTTGAATCCTGTGCCGACCCGCCGGATCTTCACCCGCACGGCGCTTCCCAAATGCCCCGACATCTCCTGCTCCAGTGATTCCCATTCATTCTCCGATGGGACCGAATCCGCTGATCGCGCAAGACCGTCTCCCGCGCTCATCCGGCGCGACTCCTCCTCGGCACGCCGCACAGACCATCCGCCCGAGACTATCCGGTTCGCCAGTTCCTGCCGACCGTCCTCATCCCCTACCGACAGGATCGCCTTCGCGTGACCAAACTCGATCTGTCCATCCAGAAGCATCCGCTGAACGTCATCAGGCAGGGATAACAATCGGCTCAGATTCGATATCGTCGACCGATCCTTCGATAATTTTCCAGCTATCTCATCCTGCGTCAGATGAAACCGCTCTTGCAATATCTTGATCGCCTTCGCCATCTCTATCGCTGTCAAATCCTCCCGCTCCAGATTCTCTATGATGGCCATCTCCAACATCGATTGGTCATCTACTGGTTTTATAACGACATTGATACTGGCTAGATTTGCCATGCGGGATGCCTGCCATCGGCGCTCACCTGAAACTATCTCATACCGTCCAGAATTTCTTCGAACAACTATTGGCTGAATTAGACCCTTTTGACGTATCGTTTCCGCAAGCTCTTTTAGCTTCTCCTCATTAAATCTAATCCTCGGCTGGTATGGATTCGGAACTATTGAGTCTATTGGCAGTGAGGTCAATTGATCCATCTGACCCGCTGACTCCACCTGTCTCTGTTCCAGTTGCTGGACTACTTGGACTGCCTTGAGATCCTCTGTTAATTGAGACACTAATGGAGTCTGTAATTTCTCCTCCTGCAGGTATGCTGGCTCCAATGCTGAACTCTCCATCGGAATCAATGCCGACAGTCCCCTCCCTAATACTGCCTTCTTCATAATTTCCCCCATTTGTTACAGTTTTAATGTCAGAATATTCTGACGGGTTGGAAGACGATTCTGATGCCCGGAGTCCTGTTGTCAGCTCGTCCGGTACCTGTGCGTACGTTCCACGTAGAAGTTCTTCAACCAGATTATTGATTGCCACCGCGCCCTTTGATTCCGGCGCGTAGGACTGGATTGGTTTCCCAAAGGATGGAGCTTCCGCCATCCGCACATTCCTGGGGATCACGGAATTTAGAACCTTGCCGTTGAAAAAAGTCTTGATCTCGCCGGCGACAGCGTCGGTCAGCTTGTTTCGAAAATCGACCATGCTGAGCACCACGCCCAGAATCTCCAGCCTGGGATTGGCAAAGTTTCGAATCGACTCGTATACCTTGACCAGTTGGCTGACTCCCTCAAGCGCGAAATATTCGCACTGCATCGGAATCAGAATCTGGTCGGCGGCGACAAACGCGTTCACGGTCAACAGACCCAGTGAGGGCGGCGTATCCATGAGAATAAAATCGTACCGGGCCCGGACCGCGTCCAGCCCCTTTTTCAGAAGAAATTCCCGGAAGTCCATTCCCGCAAGCTCGATCGATGCGCCGGCCAGGTTCATATTCGCCGGTAGAACATCCAGGTTCTGATACCCGCTCTCCTGCACGCACTCCCATACGGAACTGCCCCGAATGAGCACATCGTAGACGGTCTTCTCCAGATTTTTCCGGATCCCCAGCCCGCTGGTCGAGTTTCCCTGCGGATCCAGATCCACCAAAAGCACCCTCCGGCCGGCGCCGGCGAGCGCCACGGAGAGATTGATTGACATGGTTGTTTTGCCGACGCCGCCCTTCTGATTGGCGATGACAATGATTTTCTTCATGCTGATGCTGGGACTGTTCTCCAAGTTATCCCCCCCCTTCACCCGTCCATTCGACATCCCCTTACCCCAACTTGAATGTTCCACGTGGAACAGCAGAATAATTTGCGCCCTTGCTGTTGACACCCACTGGAAAGGGCTATTGGTTATTGTTATTTCCAAATAACAAATAGAAAACAACAAATGACCAATTACAAAGAATCTTTCCGCCCACACCGCATCCGTTCAGTGACATTACCTCCCACCTCCTCTAATTTACACCGGTATCGTGCTGGATGGGTGTGAGCTTAACCGATCTCCAGTAGGTATATATGGAGAGGCTTGACCCTTCTGTCATTTCCCGGCATCTCCAGTTTCCTTTTTACAACAGCTGAAACTGCCGCCACGTCTTTATCTGATCCAAAATAGACAACTTTTGTTCCACGTGGAAACTTCTCTACTAAAACATCGTATATATCCACCAACTTTATCCCCCGAATCAACACATAATCAACATCCACTATTATATCGTTACTCACATGCTCTAATGATTTGTCCACTATAATAACATTATTAATGTCTAATTTAATTATAGCCTCATGCAAAAATGCTATTTTCTTTAAATTTCGCTCACATATAATTAATGTGACATTTTGAGTGACTAGTGTAGTGACAATACCCAGTACTCCAGATCCAGAACCTATCTCTAAAACTGTACTATTTACATGAGACAATAATACTGTTGATATAATTGATGGAATAATTAAATTATCTATAATGTCTGTCCTATTCTTTGCCCCAACAAGGCTTAGTCTATTTCGATACCGCATGATCAACTCAACATACTCGTCCAATTTCACGCATACATCTGGAGATATGTGTATTCCTTCAAAATCATGCCCGCTGAAATGATCTGTTTTATTCATCCTTTTCTAAAAATAGCTTTACAATTCCGGATAATCAATATTTATATTGAAAACACTATGAATCCAACAACACGCTCGTATCGAAGATTCGCAAAGGTCGCGATCCAGAACTGGAATCTTGGGAGAAAAAAACGCCGCATACCGCCCTTTCTAAAAAAAATTCTCATGCATCCGCTTATCGCCCGGAACCCATGCCGGATTCTCGACCTGGGATGCGGACCCGGCCTGGATTCCGTCATTTTTGCCGCGCTCGGCCATACCGTCATCGGCGTCGACTCGGTCCCCGAATTCATCCGGTACGCCAGATCGGCCGCAAATCGATTGAGGCCATCCAGACCCGGCGGCGCCGGAAAGAGCGGGCCGGGCCGTCTGCGATTTTATCTACTGGATTTCAATCAGGCTCTCGTCGCATCTTCAGCTGTCGGCTGTTTATCCTTCGACCTCATCTGGGCCAATGCCAGCTTGATCCACCTGCCCAAGTCCCGCCTTAGCCCCATTTTGAAACGGCTTCGCGCGCGGCTTTTGCCCGGCGGATTTCTGGCGGCGACGCTATTCCATGGAAAAGGCGAGAGCGTGTATCAGGGATCTTTTGTTCCGGGGAGATTCTTCGCCAGATATGGAAAATCAGAACTGGCGGCCCATTTTGCGCGGGCCGGCTGGCGGGTCTGCTCCCTCCAAACGGTGGCCAACCAGGACCGGAAGGGCCGCTGGTTGAATATCATCGCGGAGTCGGCGGAGCACGGGCAAAAATAAATCACGAATCGCTCAGGTTCTCTCATCCGGCGTCCGATAAGCACTAATAGGTTGGAGTGTGGTTGGTGCGGCTAAAAACGGAGGTTTACGAAAGGAGCGCCAACATGGATGTTGGAGCCATCAGTCGTTCAATTCTCGCCCCGCCGGATGCCAGCCATCCCGCGGCCATGCCCCAAACCGGAGATGTTTCGCAGCCCACGGCAAGCATGCTCAAACGCATGGCGCCGGACCAGGCGGACAAAATCATCAACTTCATTTCCGCTGATATGAAACAGACCGCAACTGTCAACGCCGAAAGCACCGCGGCCCGTGCGGCGCGAACGGCATCGGACTCGACGGTCAAGAATCCAGAATCGCAGGTTTATTCGGCAACGGCCGCAGTGAAAAACGAGCCGGCCGAATCGGGTAAATCAGAAGAGGTCGGGTCGACCTTCGACACGGAGGCCTGAGCGCGTCAGACCGGATCTTCTTCAAGTTTCTGCTTTTTCATCCGCTCGCGCTTCCGGGCATTTTCGTCCAGAAGCGTTTTCCGAAGACGGATGGTCTGTGGCGTGACTTCAACCAGTTCGTCTTCGTTGATGTATTCCAAACACTGCTCCAGAGACATTCGGACCGCCGGCACGATGACCAGGTTCCGGTCACTGCCGGCGGCGCGCATGTTCGTCAACTTTTTGCTCTTCTGAACGTTCACCACAATGTCGCTGTCCTTGCAGTGCTCTCCCACCACTTGCCCGGCGTAGACCAGATCCCCGGGCGAAACAAAAAATGTACCGCGGTCCTGCAACGCGTCAATGCCGTACCCCACGGCGGCGCCTTCGGCCATCGAAATCATCGAGCCGTTCTGCCTCTGGGGCACCGGACCCTTGAACTCATCGTATTTTAAAAACCGGTACGACATCACCGCCTCTCCGGCCGTCGCGGTGAGGGCCCGCGTCCGAAGACCGATGAGACCCCGGGATGGGATGTGAAACTCCAGTCTCAGGTGGGCGCCTTTGGGTGTCATGTTCGACATCTCCCCGCGGCGCTGAGCGACCAGCTCGATAATCTTGCCTGAATGCGATTCCGGCACGTCCACGACCAGAACCTCGATCGGCTCCAGCGTCCTGCCCGATTGCTCCTTCAATATCACCTTCGGCTGGCCCACCGCAAACTCGTATCCTTCACGGCGCATGGTCTCGATGAGAATCGACAGGTGCAGCACCCCGCGGCCGAATACCTTGAATGACTCCGCGCTCTCCGTATCCTCCACTCTGAGCGCGACGTCCTTCTTCGATTCTTTGAACAACCGGTCCCTCAGGTGCCGGCTCGTGAAATATTTTCCCTCCCGGCCGGCAAAGGGCGAATCGTTGACTCGAAAGACCATGCTTAGCGTCGGCTCCTCAACTTCCAACCCGGGCAGGGCCTCCGGGAATTCCGCGTCGGCCAGAGTATCGCCGATATCAATGTCCTCCAGACCCACCACCGCGCAGATCTCGCCGCAACAAATCTCTTCCGCCTTCTCCCGCTCCAGGCCCTCGAATGTGTAGAGATCCTTGATCTGCACCCGCGCCGCCTCCCGGCCGCCGTGGAGAATGGCGATGGGTTTGTTTTTTTGGAGTGTACCGCGAAGGACCCGGCCGATGCCGATCCGGCCGACATAATCGGAGTAGTCCAGGGTCATGACCAGCATCTGGGCCGCGCCCTCGAAAACCCGAGGCGGCGGGATATCCTCCAGCACCGCGTCCAAAAGCGGCGCAAGATTCTTCCTCGGATCCGTCAGCTCCTCGGCTGACCACCCATCCCGGCCGGAGGCGTAGAGAACACGAAAATCAAGCTGGTCGTCCGTCGCGTCCAATTCGACAAACAAATCAAATATCTCATTCAATACCTCGGCCGACCGGGCGTCCGGGCGGTCGACTTTGTTGATGACGACGATGGGCGTAAGCGACAGCGCCAGGGCCTTCTGAAGAACAAAGCGCGTCTGCGGCATGGGGCCTTCGGCGGCGTCGACCAGCAGAATCACGCCGTCGGCCATTTTCAGGACGCGCTCGACCTCGCCGCCGAAATCGGCGTGGCCGGGAGTGTCGATCAGATTGATCTTGACGTCCCGGTACCTTAGAGAAATGTTTTTGGAAAAAATCGTAATCCCCCGCTCGCGCTCCAGATCATTCGAATCCAGAAAACAATCCCGTACTTTCTGGTTGTCACGGAATAAATTGCATTGCCGCATGAGCTGGTCGACCAGGGTGGTCTTGCCGTGGTCGACATGCGCGATGATCGCGATGTTTCGGAGGTTGGCCATTGGAACGGCTCGGGTCTTCGGTCTTCAGTCTCTCAAGATCAAAACTTTTTGTGAATCGAAGACTAAAGACCGTTTACCGGCTTATCGTTTCCTTCGTTTGCGATACCGGCCCAGTCCCAGATACCGGCCGATGTTCGCGTTGGGATCGAGACGCGGTTTGAACCAGCCGCCCGGACTGGTCAGGACGGTCTGAACGCCGGGTCCGTGGCCTGCGAGGTTCGAGTCGCCATGGATCACCACCGCGATAGTGACCGCGCCTTTTTTGTAGGACCACCCGTATGCCGACTTGTGGTCCTGGATGGCGACGACGTCTCCGAGACGCAGGCGATCCAATCCGTGCTGGCGGATCACGCCTCGGTCGCTCGTCTGAATGTCATAGTCGCCTTTGTAGGAATCATTGTGCCCCAGCCCCGATCCCATGAGCGCGCCCGGCACGATCGCCGTTACCGGAGCTTCAATATATTTTCCCGCCTCCCGAAGACCCAGTTTCTTCACCAGGGCCGGCGAGATCCCGTGACAGGTGATGTCCGTGTGGTCCTCAAGCCGCAGACCCTGGCCGATGGCGCGGATGATCAGTTTATCGTCCAGAGTCATTTTCGCGACCACTTCCGGCGCGAAATCGACGATGACATGTTCGACCCCGCCATGATGCCCGGTCACAACTCCTGTCTTCTTTTTGCCCTCGCCGGACAGCAGGGTGACGGCGTTTCCGATGCAGGCGTAGGCATTGAACGCCCGATTCGGATTCTCCGACAGTTTGTCATGGGTCGCCGTGCAGGACACGCACGGCTCGATGTGGTCCGCCGCCCAGCCGTAGACGCTGTCACCCACGGAAACATTGTAGGTGATCCCGCCCACCGAGGGCAGTATCTTGACCTCGCCCTCGTGGGTGATCTCCCAGCCAAAACAGCGCGGGAAGATGACCTGCCCCTGCACGGCCATCTCAATGAGTTCCGATTCGTTCATCCGCAATGACATTCCGTTCACTCTCCTGAAATTCTACACGGCTTACACGGTTGAGTCTATCAGGTCGGAAACTAAAAATATAGGTGCCCGAACCGGAGGGATTTTATCATGATCCCGTCACGGCCGGATCCATCCGTGGGCGGCGAGAAATCTTCGAAAGTCCGGGTGATCGACCCACAGCGGCGGAAGCCACACGCCGAGCCGCTCGCGATGCCAGTAGACGCCGCGGCCGGCGCCCGGCCCTGAAGGGGCGAAGCGATAGCGGTAGAGTTCGGCCCGGATGAATTTGGGCGGCGCGTCCGGGAAAGGATTGTTGGCCAGAAGACCAAGCGACTGCGGGTCGTTATGAAGCAGTTTCCAGACGAGGTGGACAACCCATGGATGATGCGCCGGATCGGACATGGCGGCAAACCAGATCTGCCAGTCGATCCGGTGATGATAGGGGGACACGACGCTCGGACGCCGATCCGGATCGCCCGGCTTGGCCTTGAATTCGTACGCCTTCCACTCGGTCCGGGATGTCAGAATCGAATCGCCGGTTCCTTCGATGATGATCTCCGGCCGCTGCCTGCCAACTGATCCGAACGCACCGTAGGTGTTGACCAGATGCAACTGATTAAATGACGTGTTCATGATCTGCCGGTTCGAAAAGAGATTTCGGACTGGAGCGACGCTCTGCCACAGGATCAGAACCACCAAAGCCCACGCCACAACCGGCTGAATCTTCGAGGCGCCGGGCCTGGACCCGGCCAGGGCCGCGGCGCGGTCAGCGCGCGCGACAAGCCATTTCGGCAGAAGATGGCGAAGGAATCCGTCGTCGAAACAGGCGATGCACGGCGCGATCGTCAGCCAGTTCAAAAATGACAGGTTGCCGCTCAGAATCAGAATGATCTGAAAAAAAACCAGCAGCCCGCCCGCGATGTGCCGGGCGGCGCGCGGCCCGAAAATGAAAAACGGCGCGATCAGCTCCGTCAGATGATTCCACAGCACGCCCGCCTCATGAAACCACGCGGGCCGGAAATGAATCCACCGGCTCAGAGGATTGGGAATTGGCTGGGTTTCGTAATGGTAGGACAGGCAGCTGAGATCCCGCCAGCAGGCGTCGCCGCGGATTTTGATCAGGCCCGCGCCCAGCATGATTCGAAACGCCAGCCAGCGCAAAAGCCAGATCACCGGCTCCGGCGGCGGCGTTTTGGGAAACGGCCGGGGATCGATCAGGGGGCAGAGAAAAATCGCGAGAAACCCCGTTTCCAGAAGTTGAATCTCCCATCCGTAGCCGTACCAGATCTGTCCGATATGGACGAAGGACATGTAGAGAAACCAGATCAGAGTCATCAGAATCGCGTTGGCAAATCCCAGGACAACCAGAAGCGACAACCCGGCGCCCAGACAAGCCAGACCAGTCATCAACGGATCGGTGAGCTTGAACCAGAAGAGGCTCGGCAGAGCAAGAAACGCATCCTGTTTCGTCAGAAACTGTTTTCCGATTGTTTCGAGGTACGCCATGGCCGGCAGAAGGCCGGTTTCGCCAAACAGTGCCGGCGCCTGATTTGCGAGCACCAGAAAGGCCATCAGATAGATGAATCCGATCAGTCGCAAAAACAAAAAACGCGTCAGCCAGTAACCCGCTGGCCGGCCCATCGCAGGCGGCCCGACGCCCCTGTGCGCAAAAAAATCTCTCACAACCATCACCCTAGACCATGCCGCTATGGACTTCAAGCGGCGATACCGCCTCCCTTTACCGGTGGGGACTTCCCTGTTACCTCTAGCACATGAAAATTGCCCTTGGCCAGATCAATACAACGGTTGCCGATTTTGAGGGAAACGCGCTACGCATTATCGAGATGACAGGCCGGGCGGCGGGCGTGGGGGCTGACCTGGCGGTCTTTCCGGAATTGGCCGTCACCGGATATCCGCCGAAGGACATGCTGCTTCGAACCGATTTTGTCGATCGGGCCGGCCGGTCTTTGGCCGAAATTGCCCGACGATCGCCGATCCCGGTGCTCATCGGAACTGTCCGGAAAAATGCCAAAGGCGCCGGCAAACCTCTGCACAACTCCGCGGCATTCATCCGGAACCGGCGGATTGAGTCATGGGCCGACAAGATGCTGATTCCCACGTACGACGTGTTCGACGAAGCCCGATATTTCGAGCCGGCGGCCAGGCCGGCCGCCATCCGGCTGGGAGGGAAACGGATCGGGGTCACAATCTGCGAGGACGTGTGGAACGATCCCGATTTCTGGCCCAAACGCACGTACCGGCAGGACCCCGTCGCCCTTCTGGGACGCGCCGGATTCGACATCCTGATCAACCTGTCGGCGTCGCCGTTCGAGATCGGCAAGGGTGATCTGCGAAGACGGATGCTTGCCGGCGCCGCCAAAAAGTACCGCCGGCCGGTGCTTCAGGTGAACCTCGTTGGCGGAAATGACGAACTCCTGTTCGACGGACAGTCCCTCGCGATCGACCCGGAGGGTCGCGTCCTGCGGATGGGCAAAGCCTTTGCCGAGGATCTGGTCCTGGTCGATCTCGAAGATACTCGCTGGATTTCCCCGCCAAACCGCGGGACCGAAGAGGAAGCCTACGAGGCGCTGGTGATGGGAACCCGGGATTACGCCGCCAAGACGGGATTCCGATCCGCCATCCTGGGCCTGTCCGGCGGAATCGATTCGGCCGTGACCGCGGGCATCGCCGTGGAAGCGCTCGGACACCGGCAGATGCGCGCGGTATCCATGCCGGGACCCTATTCCTCGAAATCCAGTGTCTCCGATTCCGAGGCCCTCGCCAAACGGCTCGGTATCCGGCTCGAAAAAATTCCCATCACGCCGATCTTTCGGGCCTGCCTGAGAGGATTGAAACCTGTTTTCAAGGGAACCCCAAAAGACGTAACGGAGGAAAATCTGCAGGCGCGCATCCGGGGGATGATCCTGATGGCCCTGTCCAACAAGTTCGGCCATCTCCTGCTGACCACCGGAAACAAATCGGAACTGTCGGTGGGATACTGTACGCTCTATGGGGACATGTGCGGCGGACTGGCCGTTATTTCCGACGTCCCAAAAATGCTGGTCTACGCGATCGGCCGACACATCAACCGGCGCGCGACTATCATCCCGGACGCGATATTCACCAAAGCCCCTTCGGCCGAACTTCGACCCCATCAGACAGACCAGGACAGTCTCCCGCCGTATCCGGTGCTGGATGCGCTCATCGAAGCCTATGTCGAACGGATGCGGCCCGCGGACATCATCCGCGTGCCCGGCCTGTCCCTTAAACAAATCCGGCGCTGGACCACGGCGATCGACCGGGCCGAATACAAACGCCGGCAGGCGACTCCGGGACTGAAACTCCGGCCAAGGGCCTTCGGTCAGGGCCGACGGGAACCGATCGCCCGGAAAATTTAAGGCATCCGGGCCGGCTCAGCGGCGAGGAAGAGGCAGACCGAACGGTGTAGATTGGCCGGCGGCCAGTTGGAAGGCGAATTCCTCTGTCAGGGTGTTGATGTGGGATTTGAATATCTTCTCGGCGATGCCAAGCTCGCTGTGATCGGCGATCTGGTCTGAGAGTTGATCATCCATCATCTGCGTGAACATCTTGGTGGCATGACTGCCGCTCCCGAACAAATCCTCGTCCTCTTCCGGTTCCGGAATCGTGCTTCGCATCGCCTTTAAGACCTGCCTCACCAGCATCGACTCCATCCCCTCGGCGCTCTTGTGCAACTCTTCCCGTTTGTGAATATACAGATCCTTGAAACTCGGATCCAACGGCTTCGGTGCGGTCGGGTCTGGCAGGAGCGCCGGTTTGGGTCCGGCCGGCAGATCGAGAGGGCTGGTCTGCGGCCTGAGAGATATCGGCGATTGCGGGAGTGGAAGGGACGCGCGATGGTCGTTTGCGTTGAAAGGAACAAACGAAACCGTCATTGGCTGATCAATTCCATTCCCGGCGGCTACATCAACACGACTTCGGCGTACAGCGCGCCGGCGGATCGCATGGCCTGCAGGATCGCGATAATGTCGCGCGGTGTCGCGCCAAGGTTGTTCAGCGCCTTGACAACATCATTCACCGACGCGCCGTCCGGAATGCTGACGACCTTCTCGTTGACTTGCGGGCCGTCGGGATTCTTGATGTCCTTGACGTTCACGCTGATGTTCCCGTGCGAAACGGCCACATGGCCCACCCGGACGTTCTCACCCATGATGACCGTGCCAGTCCGCTCGTTCACGACAATCCGGGCCGGAAGGTCCGGCTCGACTTCAAGATTCTCCACGACCGCCACGAAGGTCACCGGATCGGACACATATTTTTCTGGAAGACGCACAAAGACAGCCTGCGGATCAAGCGCCTGCGAAATCGGCGATGCGAAGGCCTCGTTGATGGTGGCGGTCAGCCGCGCGGCGGTCACGAAATCCGGCGCGTTCAAGAGAATCCGGATCCCGCCGTTCTGAATCAAAATATCCGACGTCACTTCCCTCTCCACCAGAACGCCCCTCGGAACTAGAGCGATGGAGGGATGGTTTCTCGCGGCCCGGCCGCCGCCCGTCTTCGGATTGAATCCCCCAATCGACAGCGCTCCCTGGGCCACCGCATAGACTTTCCCGTCCGCGCCCATGAGCGGGGTCTGAAGGAGTACCCCGCCCTGCAGGCTTTCGGCGTCTCCAATCGACGACACCTGGGCGTCCAGTTGATCTCCGGGCCTGGCGTAGGGCGGCAAGGTCACGGTGACGAGAACCGCGGCGACGTTGTCAACCCGGATGCTGCCGGGACTGATCGACACGCCAAATCGCTGGAGCATGTTGGCGATGGATTGCAGCGTGAACAACGATCGCGTCCCGTCGCCGGTTCCCTCAAGACCGCTGACGAGGCCATAGCCGGTGAGCTGGTTATTCCGAATCCCGTCCACTCGCGCCAGTTCCTTGACCCGGATCGCGACGGCCGCGCGGGTTTCAAAAGCCGGAAGCGACAGGCTCAACATGCCGCTGAGCGCCACCGAGAGAGCTTGACGGAGGAATTTCACCGGCGACGCCTAGAACAGGACATCCACGACCGGACCGAAAATCCGGTCGACCAGGGTCCGGCGGGATTTGTTGTTGACGGTGAATTCCGGCGTGTAGGAAATATGCGCATCCGCCAGCTGGCTGGATCGGACGGTATTATCCTTGGTGATGTCATAGGGCCGGATGATCCCGCTGACCTGAAGAATGATCCGGTCGTTGCTCACGATCAGCGATTTTCTGCCGTGGACCACGAGGTTGCCGTTCGGCATGACGTTGACGACCTGGGCGGATATGGCCAGGCTGAGAAGCGACTCGTTCTTGGTGTTGTTCTTCCGTTCCAACTCCGACTTGCCCTTGATCTCCGCTCCAAACAGCGGGATCTTGCGCGCCAGCCGGTGCCAGAAATGATCGTCGTCCCGATTACCGGGCGCCGGGGTGTTGGTCCCGTCGATCGTTCCGCCGACGGTCATTTCCTTTTCGCGGCTGTTGTCGTTCTTGTTGCTGGTTTTCTGGCTCTCCGTGACAATCACGGTAACAATGTCGCCCACGCTGTGAGCTCGAATGTCGGCATACATCGAGTAGGCGCCGGAAGTCCAGAGCGATTTGGCGTTGGCTGCCGGGGCGACCGACAGGATCGAGATCATTCCCATCACGCCGATTACGCGCAACGCAATCTGACTGCGTCTCATCCTTCTCTCCCTTCGTCCCACAGGATTTGCGCCTGCCGGGGACCGGTGATTTTGGCGAAGAACCGTTTCAGGCTCAGCGTGTTTTTGAACGGGAGACGGTCCCCAACAAATCCGGATGACTGCGCCTCCCCAAACACCTTGGCCTGCACATGGCCGAAATTCAGCTGGACTTCGATAATTTCGCCCTTCAGCACCGCGTAGGGACGGCGGAAATAATCGAGTTCCAGTCGGTCGCCCTGGGTGATATTCCGGTTGGCCTCCTGATCCACGACTTGCGCGGGATCGGTCACCGCGTCTGTCGGCAGATCAGTAAGGCGAGTCCGGCGGACTGCCAGATCGCTTTCGGCGACCCTCGTGCCCGCCGGAATATGATACCGCGCCCGGATATCCGGCCCCTCAGCAGACACCGCTGTCGCACAGAACGCGGTCTTCCGCACGCCTCTTTCCCCAACCGCCGTGACTTTGAATCGCCGGATACCGAGCCTTCGATGGCCCGCCATTTCTTCCAGAATGAATTCCGTGCCGGCCGGATACGTGAATTTTTCCGGGAACTGCGTGAATCGGATCTGAACGTTGGTCAGTCCCAGCGGCTCCATTTCCCTCGTCAGCGCAGACAGAATCAGGCTTTCAACCTGGCCTTTGGAAAGCAGATTCTCCTCGAACGCAAGAACCGCCGGACCCCAGAGCAGCAGCGTGAGCGCCAGAGCGGCGGCGCTCAGAAACTGGAGCGTCGCCACCTCTCCGGTCAGCTGACGCGGCATCACTTTTCTCACCGGATCCGCTAACTTTCTCATCGCTTCAGGCCCGTCGCCGTCTGGAGCATGTTGTCCGAAGTCTGGATCGACCGGGAATTGACCTCGTAGGCTCGCTGGGCCGTGATCAGATCCACCATGCTTTCGACCACCTGGACGTTCGACATTTCCAGGAATCCCTGCCGGGACGCGCCCAATCCCTCCGTCTGCGGCTGGGCCGCGATGGGCGCGCCGCTCGACGCCGATTCCAGATACAAATTCTGACCGATCGCGGACAACCCGGCCGGATTGACGAACTTGGCGAGCGTGAGAGTGCCGATCGGCGCCGGGGCCACGGCGCCGGGCTGCTGGACCGAGATGGTTCCGTCGGTGGTGACGAGAATGGCGGTCGCGTCCTGCGGAATGGTGATGGCGTCCGCCAGAGGATCGCCGTCCGACGTCACCATGCGGCCGGTGGAATCGAGCTTGAAACTGCCGTCCCGCGTATAGGCGGTGGCCCCGTCGGCCATGGTGACCCGGAAAAATCCGTCGCCTTCGATCGCGATGTCCAGTGGGTTTCCGGTCCGTTTCAGGCTTCCCTGCTCGAACATTTTTTGCGTCGCCGCCACCCGGGTGCCCAGACCGACCTGAACGCCGGTCGGGATCACCGCGTCGCCGGACGTGGGCGTGCCGGCCAGCAGCATGCGCTGGTACATCAGGTCTTCAAAATCGACCCGGTCTTTTTTAAAGGCCGTGGTGTTGACGTTGGCCAGGTTGTTGGAAATGACGTCGACGTTGAATTGCTGGCCGATCATCCCGGTGGACGACGTCCAGAGCGATCGCATCATGATCTATGGACCTCCCGAAGGTTCAATCCCCGCTGATTTCTCATGTGCGGGAAACTTCATTCACGGCCTGACCGAGGAGCTGATCATGGGACGAAATCACCCGCTGATTCGCCTCGTAGGCCCGGTTCACCACAATCATCTGGACCATGTCCTTGATGATGTTGGAATTTGAAACCTCCAGAAACCCCTGCCTCAGTTCCGTGGCGGCCGGAGCCGCGAGCGGCTCGCCGCTCTTTTGCGTTTTCGCATAGAGGTTGTCCCCTGCTTTGGACAGGGACTGCATGTCTTTAAACGAGACCAGCCGGAACTGGCCGAGGACGATACCCTCGCTGTTCACCAGCGTCCCGTTTTTCTGGACGGATAGATCCCCCGTCTCGATCCGGATGGGTGTGCCGTCCACTCCAAGCGCCAGATCGCCGTGCGGGGTGGCGAGATACCCGTCGATGTTCCGGACGAAATTGCCCGCGCGCGTGTAGTAGGAGCCCTTGTCCGGACGGCTCACTTCAAAAAACCCCTCACCCCAGATGGCCAGATCAAGCGGGTTGCCGGTGGTCTTCAGGGCGCCCTGGGAAAAATCGATGTACTCGCCCTTGACCCGGACTCCGGTCCCCATCTGACCGATATAGGGCCGCATGTCCATCTCGCCGGCCGGCGTCTCGATCAGGTTGTCAAACAGGCGGTGCATTTTGAATCGCGGCTCCTCCTTCCAGAGAAGCTGATGCCGCTTGAAGGCCGGGGTGTCAACGTTTGCCAGATTATTGGAAATGACATCCATCTCGGTCCACTTGGCCAGCATGCCGGACGCGCCGGTGTAAATGCCGCGCATCATGCCCGGCGCCTCGCAATCGCCGCGCCGACATTGCGCAATTTTTTCTCCATCGATTCGTATCCCCGATCGAGATGGTAAACCCGGTTAATCACCGTTTTTCCCTCCGCCACCAGCCCGGCCAGCACCAAAGCCGCGCTGGCGCGAAGATCCGACGCCGTAGTCGGAGCGCCGCGCAGATTTTTCACTCCCTTGATGACGGCTACCCGGCCGTCGACGGCGATGTCGGCGCCCATCCGGCCGAGTTCAGCGGCGTGCAGATACCGGTTCTCGAAGACCGTCTCGGTGATGACGCTCGTGCCGTCGCCCACAGCCAGAAGCGCCATGAACTGCGCCTGCATGTCGGTCGGAAATCCCGGATAGGGCATGGTCGTCAGCGTCAGCGCGCGCGGCCGACGGGGCGCGGCGACGCGAACTTCGTCGACGTCCTGATCCACCCGCGCGCCGGCCTCCGCGAGTTTGTCCAGAACGGATGACAGGTGGTCGGGGCGGGTCTGGGTGAGACGGAGATCGCCGCGCGTGAGCGCGGCGGCGACGGCGAATGTTCCGGATTCGATCCTGTCCGGAATCACGCGGTGTTTGACGCCGCCCAACTTGCTTGAACCGATGATCTCCATTCGGGAACTTCCAGCGCCACGGATCGTCGCGCCGGCCGACGTGAGAAACGCCGCCAAATCCGATATCTCCGGCTCACGGGCGGCGTTGTGGATGACGGTTTTCTGCGGGAGTGACGCCGCGTACATCATGATATTTTCGGTAGCGCCCACGCTGGCGGAGGAAAGCCGGATCTTCCGCTTTGGCGCGCTCTTGATCCGCAGATGCACGTATCCGCCATCCAGGTGGATGCTCGCCCCCAGCGCCTCGAATCCCTTCAGATGGATGTCAATCGGCCGGGCGCCGATGGCGCACCCGCCCGGCAGGGACACGCAGGCCTTTCGAAAGCGTGCCAGGAGCGGGCCCATGACCAGAACGCTGGCTCGCATCGTTCGAACCAGATCGTAGGGCGCGACGGTGGAATGGAGTTTGCGGGTGTCGATCCGGATCGTCCTGCGGGAGATATCGACGGAGGCGCCAAGCTGTTGGAGAAGTCTGGACATGGTCCGGACGTCACGCAGGTGAGGCACATTATCGATTTCAGAAACGTCGGCGGAAAGGAGAGTGGCCGCCATGATCGGCAGCACGGCATTTTTCGATCCGCTAATCGATATTTTTCCCCGAAGGGGACGGCCCCCTTCGATGACAAAGGTATCCATTCCCTGTATTCACCTCTCCCTGTCAACCACCCCGAAAGCAGCAAATACCCGCCTTCCCCAACCTCATCGGAATCGGTGAATGGAAACTTTAGGCCGGCGAACCCATTGCCATCCCTGGCAATCGCCGGCACAGACCTTCCTTGGTCTAGGTCGACCTCCAGCTTAGTTGCGCCACGCGGGGCAGGCCCGCGAGGTCCGGATGAACATCCACGAGAGCCAATGGACTTTTTTCCTCAGCCAGAATGGCCGGCAGACGCTGCGATATCCGCGGGGACACTTCAAGAAGAATGGACCCGCCCGGGGACCGGAGGTGCGCCGGGCATTCCGTTACCAAACGGCGATAGACCGTCAACCCGTCGGCGCCGTCCGTCAACGCCGGCTTCGGCTCGTATCGCCGGATCGTCGGAGACAGTGATTCGAATTCCTCCATCGACACATAGGGCGGATTGGAGACGATGATGTCATACCTTTCCCCGGCAGGCGCCGGAAACAGATCACATTCGACCACCCGGACTCGGTACAGGAGGCCCAAGTCGGAAAGATTCCGCACGGCAACACGCGCGGCATCCTTTGAAATTTCTGTCGCCGTAATCTGAAGATCGGCATCGGCGTGAGCCAGCGCCGCGGCGATGCATCCGGATCCGGTCCCGACGTCACACACCCGCCGGCCGCATCCGGCGGCGCGGGAAAGTTTGAGGGCCAGATCCACCAGCAGTTCTGTTTCAGGTCTCGGAATCAGAACATGCTCGTCAACATAAAATGGCAGAGAATAAAATTCCTTTCGGTTGAGCAGATAGGCTGCCGGCTTGCCGGCGGCCCGCTGCCGCACTCTTTCCCTGTAGCGGGTCAGTTCCAACTCCGTCAGAAGGCGGGATTGATCGGCCAGAAGAATTTCCCGGGTCTGTTCCAGCGTGTCCGCCAGGAGAATCTCCGCGTCCAATCGGGCCGACTCGATTCCCCTCTTTTTAAAAAAATCCGCCGTGACCGACAGGATCCGGCCCGATTCCCAGATTTCAGTCATCCGGTCGACTCTGTTTTGAGTTTTTCGGCGATCTCGGCCTCTCGAAGCGGCCCGATCAGGCCGTCGAGATTTCCATCCAAAAACTCGTTCAAGGCGTACAGAGTGACGTTGACGCGATGGTCGGTCACGCGGTTCTGGGGAAAATTGTAGGTCCGAATCCGCTCGGATCGGTCGCCGGTGCCGACCTGAAGTTTTCGGGATTCGGCGCGTTCCTCCGACTGCCTGGTCTGCTGAAGATCGTAAAGACGGGCCCGAAGGACCTTGAGCGCTTTCACCTTGTTCTTGAGCTGCGATTTTTCGTCCTGGCAGGAAACAACCAGGCCGGTCGGCAAGTGAGTGACGCGAACGGCGGAATCGGTGGTGTTGACGCTCTGCCCGCCATGCCCGCTCGACCGGAAAACGTCAATCCGGAGATCCTCGTCCCGGATTTTGATGTCGACATCCTCCGCCTCCGGCAAAACCGCGACACTCGCCGCCGACGTGTGGAGTCGTCCGGATGATTCGGTCACCGGAACACGCTGAACGCGGTGTACCCCGCTTTCGTGTTTCAACACGCTGTAAATCCCCTCCCCCATGACCGAAAGAATGGCCTCCTTCATCCCGCCGATGCCGGTGGTGGACAGCGAGAGAACCTCGGTCTTCCAACCCCGCTTTTCCGCGCAGCGCGTGTACATCCGGTAGAGATCCGACGCGAAAAGCGCCGCCTCCTCGCCGCCGGTTCCGGCGCGAATTTCAAGGATGACGTTCTTGCCGTCGTTGGGATCCTTGGGCAGAAGATCCACCGTCAGTTCCTGTTCAAGCCGCGCGAGGCTGGCCTCCTTCCCGGGCAATTCCGCACGGGCCAGGTCGGACATGTCCTTGTCTGCCGACAGGAATCCTTTAAGGTCCTGGATGTCGGCGTGCAGGCGCGCGAGATGCTGGATTTTCAGAATCAGCGGTTCCAGCCTGGAAAATTCCCGGCCGAGATCCGCCATCCGTTTGGGATCGGACGAAATCCCGGGATCGGCCAGCAGATGCTCGATTTCAGCGTATCGGTCCTGAATTTTCTGAATGCGGTCCAAAAGAGACATAGGTCAATGATCGTTACTCAAAACTCCAGCCAAATTCCGGGTCTTCAATTGATTTGGGAAGAACGAACGGGAAGACGAAGGGCTAAGAGGCCCTACGTCGTGGAGATCTGGTAGGACTTGTAGCGGTTTAAGAACCGTTCTATCCGGCCCGCGGAATCGACAAACTTGTGCTGACCCGTATAATAGGGGTGACAGTTCGAACAAATCTCCACCCGAATATCCGCCCTGACAGACCGGGTGGCGTAGGTGTGGCCGCAGTTACACGTCACCTTTGCGATATCGTATGCGGGGTGAATGCCCTGTTTCATAGTACCCGCAGCCTACGTTATCCGGCTGGGGTTGTCAATCGCGGGCGGAGACTGTTATGGTCGCCTTCATGCGCGACGGCGTCTTGATGGCATTGACGACATCCCTGTTATGGGGCATCACGCCCATTTTTGACAAATTGGGAGTGGAGAAAGCGTCAACGGGGGCGGTGATGATCATTCGTTTCACCACCACCTTTTTTTGCATCCTGCCTCTCTATTTTATCCCGACGTTCCGGGAGGAGATTTTCAAACTGGACGGACGGACGGTGATGTATATTTCAGCCGCCGCCGTGATCTCCGCTATTTTCGGAATTTGTCTCTACTTTATGGCCATGAAACGGATGGAGGCGACCAAAGTCACGCCCATCTGCGCGACCTATCCGCTCGTGACGTTCGTGCTGGGAATCCTTATCCTGAGGGAACAATTCAACTGGATAAAAATGCTTGGGACAGCTCTGGTGGTCGCTGGAATTGCTCTGCTCAGTCTGTAAATCCGTCCATACCCCATCAGCGGTATTCTGACATTCATGTGCTTGCTGGTGCTCCTCTATCAGACGATTCCGGAATTCCCCCTCATCATCGCCGCGAACCGGGACGAAGATCCCGATAGAGGCGGCGACCCGCCGGGGCTGTGGCCGGACGGGATCGTTGGGCCGCGGGATCCGAGGTCGGGCGGCACGTGGATTGGAGTGAACGCCCGACGAGTGGTATCGGCTGTGACCAACCGTCAGGGCCCGCCGGCAATCGGGCCGCAGATCAAATCGAGGGGGACATTGCCGCTGGAGGCGCTCAAGGAACAAAGCGCTTTTTTGGCGCACCGCCGCGCGGAACGGATTCCCACATTTCTCTTCTCGCCGTTTCATTGGATTTACGCGGACCGCGAACACGCGTATGCCATGGAACACGGCGGACCGTCGGATTTCACGGTGAGGCTCAGGCCCGGCTTGCATATTCTGTCCAACGTACACGATCTCAATCAGGCCAATTCCGGAAACGTCGCTGATTTTCTCAGGTTCGATTCGGATAAGCCCGATGTCGACAACCTCTGGACGAAACTGTCAGACCTTCTGGGGTGTCACAGGCCCCTCCTGTCGGAATCCCACGAGATTTGCAAACACAAGGGAATCCCGAGAACCTTGTCGGCCAGCATCATTGCCATTCACCGGTCGGATGAAAAAAAGAACCGCTGGCTCTACCACGAGGGCACGCCCTGCGCTAATCGCTGGAAGGATATGTCGGACCTTTTAGTTTAGTCGCGCCCGCAGGCGCTCAATGGCGTCCTGCGCGAGCGAATAGGACGGGTTGACCTCCAGGGCGAATTGGTATTCCTCGATCGCGGCCATCCACTTTCCCTGAGTTTCATAGACCCGGCCCAGATTGAAATGGGGATAATGACGGGGTTCATACCGCGGCGCCGTCATGGCCTTTTTGAACCAGTCGATGGACTCCTCATGGCGGCCGAGTTCCACCAGATAGGCGCCGATATCATTGTACGGATTACCGAATTCAGGATCCACCTCAATCGCTCGCCGGCACTCCGCGATCGCCTCATCGTACCGGCCCATGAACGAGTAGGTCCATCCCAAAAACGTCAGAGCCTCGGCCGTCGGATGAAGCTCGATCGATCGCAGATAACATCGAACGGCGTTCTTCAGCTTGCCCTCCATCTGATACCGATACGCGCGGTCGAAATAGTCCTTCGACACCTGTTCCGGATCAGTCTGCTGGTTTTCATCGGATGACATGGCGCCTAACTATATCCCGGCCGACGCGCTCCTGTAAAGCTTGCGGGAATACCGTCAGACTCCGCGTCAGTCTCGCGAGTCGCTTGTCCAGGATCACCGGCTCTGATACGGTTGGGCGGGTGAACCGAGTCGTGATCACGGGAGTGGGGGCGGTTTCACCCAACGCAATCGGATGGCCGGCGTTTCGCAGGAATGTCGCGGAGGGTCTAAGCGGCGTGCGGCGCATCGAATTGTTCGAACCGCTGCATCTCAAAACACAAATTGCGGGGCAGGTGCTCGATCTGGATTTGTCCGCGTTTTTGCCTGGCGAGGATCGGGATCTGAGACACATCAGCCGCGCCGTGCCGATGGCCATCGCCGCTGCGGAGGAGTCGATCCGGGATTCTCAACTCGATACCCGGAATATGGATATCGATGAACTGAGACAATTCGGGGTGTGCATCGGCAGCGGCGGCGGGACGGCGGAATTCGCCGAACGGCAATACTCCATCTATTACGGCCGAGAGCGCCTGCGGCGGCTTTCGGTCTATAACGTTCCCAGTTCGACCACCGGAACGCTCAGCAGCGAAATTTCCATTTATTTTGGACTGCGGGGACTATCGCATGTGATCTCGGACGGATGTACCAGCTCCACCGACGCGATTGGCTACGCGTTTTACCATATCCGTAGCGGCCGCTTGGACCGGGTCCTGACGGGGGGAGTCGACGCGACCATCACACCGGCCATCATGACTGGATTCGACACCATGCGAATCCTCAGTTCGCGTTGGAACGAGTCCCCCGAAAAGGCGTCGCGCCCCTTTGACGCCGGCCGGGACGGATTCGTCCTCGGCGAGGGCGCGTGGATGTTTATGCTGGAGCGGGAAGACCTGGCGCGGATGAGGGGAGCGAGAATATATGGAGAGATTCGCGGGTACGGGGCAAGCTGTGAAGCGTATCATCGGGTCAAACTGCGGGACCCGACAGAATCGGCGCGGGCAATGCGGATGGCGATCGAGGAAGCCGGTCTTGCCGTGGATGACCTCGGACACATCCAGATGCACGGCACGGCAACAAGCATGAACGATCCCCTCGAGACCCAGGCGGTAAAACTCGCGGTGGGCCCGGCGGCGCGGCGGATTCCCTGCAGCTCGATCAAATCCATGATCGGTCATCCACAGGGCGCCAGCGGTTCGGCGGGACTGGCCACCGCACTTCTGCCCCTGGTCGACAATGTGTTGCCGCCCACCATTAATCTGGACAATCCCGATCCGGAGTGCGACCTGGATTTTGTGCCCCATCGATCCAGGGCCTGCCGGTGCGACGCGGTGTTGATCAACACGCTGGCCTTCGGATCCAAAAATGCCGCTCTGGTGGTCGGCCGGTATGTTGCTTAATCGGGACGTAACGGCCCGGGAACAGATTGACGGTCCGGCCGACCGGGTTTCCTTTGAGGACTATCAGGCCGCTTTTTTGGCGATCGCATGGACCAATCGGAATCTCGGCGGAACGGCCGTGATGCTTGGAGAACTCAATTTTATGGTTCAACAGCACAGGCTTTCCTCGATCAGCCTTCTGGACGTTGGATGCGGCGGCGGTGACATTGATGAGGCCATTTTGCGCTGGAGCCGGGGAAAAAACATTGGCTGCACGATACTCGGTATCGACGTCCATCCGCACGCCGTCAGACTGGCCAGAGATCGGCTGGGCAGCCAGGCGGAGATTAATGTGCGGCATAATGATTTTTTCGAGGCCAAGTTCACAGAAGGAAGTTTTGACATTGTGATCGCCAGTTTACTCCTGCATCATTTGAGCGTGGATCAACTATCGTACTTCCTGTGGAAAGCCTACCGGATCGCCCGGGTGGGCGTGATTCTCACGGATTTGAGGCGCAGCCTGCCGGCCTACTGGTTTTGCAGGACCGGTCTTAGATGGATGGCGCCCCCCAGTTCCGTATTCACGCACGATTCAGCCGTTTCCTTTCGCCGGTCCTACACGCTGGATGAAATCCGCCGCTTTCTGACGGCGGGCGGGTATCCTTACATGGCCCGGATTCCTTGGCGTGCTCCTTTTCGGCTCGTGCTAACGGCCGAGCATCTTACCGTTCAGCCGTGACTGCCTCGACCGATTCGTCCCGAAGGCTCGGACTCGTCAATCTGTGCGGGGCTGTCATTATGCTTGCCCTCTTCTATCCGTGGCTCTCCACTTTTTTTGTCCGCACAATCGCGGAAGATTGCATGGAATTCAGTGTTCCGTTTTTGATTTTTGAAAAACAGGCCCTCGCCGAAGGCCATGTCCCGTTCTGGAATCCGTATGCGCAGGCCGGCACGCCGCACTTCGCATCTCCGTCATTTTATCTGTTCTATCCCTTGCACTGGTTGATTTATTTTTTCCCGCCCGTCGTCGGTATCAATGTCCTGCATCTGCTGCACGGAGTTATCGGCTGGGCGGGGATGTATTTATTTTGCCGGCAGTTTTCGAGCAAAACCGCCGCATCGGCGGCCGCCTGGGTTTTTCTGCTGGCGACGCCTGTCCACTTCTTTATGAAGGGGGGATATCACGGGACGTACTACACGGTCTGCCTGATGCCGATGTGTCTTTGGCTGCTCCACCGATCGCTGTCGGAAGACCGGATTTGGCCGGCTGTGGCATGGGCCTGCGGCGCGGGGATCGGGGTCGGCATGTGTTTCAGTCTTCTGGCCACCTATTCGCTGATATTTGTCATGATCCCGTGCCTCCTCTACGGACTCTTTTTTCCATCTCCGATCGGCCGGCGGATTCGCTGTCTGGGAATTCTCTTTGTCGAGACCGGCCTTATCGCCGCCGCGCGGATATGGCCATGGTACCTCCTGGCCGCGCAGTCCAACCGATCGGCCGGCGCCGCCGACCTGGCATTCTCAGCCGCCGGATCCGTCCATCCGATGTTTTTATTCAACTATCTCTTCCCGGAAACCCTGACCGGACTGGGAGATTCTGAATGGATATTTAGAGGATACCGCGCATTTCCGTGGCCGATCGCCCTCGGCGTTCTGCCTTTACTGTTCGTGAACCGCTCCTTCTGGCGGATTCCGCAGGGAAGGTTTTTCATCGTGTTGTATGTGTTCGTGATGGTCATGAGCCTGGGTGTCTACTCGCCTCTGTTTCTGTTTTTCTTTTATGTCGTTCCGGGGTTCTCGGTCGCGTCCCATCCCAATCTCTATACGTGGGTCGCCGCGTTCGCCGGCGCCGGGATCATCGCCCTCGCGGTTGATGGCGCGGAGGCCTGTCGACGGATGGTTCGCCGGCTGGGCTGCTGGGCGGCCGGACTTTTTCTGTTGACCCTCGCCTGCCTGTGGCTAGTACCAGTGGAGTCGAGACTCATTGAACATTTTCTTGAACATCGTGAGGGATTTTCTGTGACAAATGTTCTCAAACAATCCACGATCGCATTCCGTGAATCTTCGTCACATCAGGGATTCGCCCTGGTCCGGTCTGTGCTGGGCGAGGTGAACGCGATCCGCTGGATCTGGGCTCTGGTCTGGATGGCCGCCGCTGTCGTGGTTCTCCGGGTGCGCGCGATTCCCCAGCGGTCGTTTCTTCTCATGATTCTCCTCGGACTCGACCTTGCCACCCATCCGACCTTCCCATGGTCTCTTGAGCGGCCGGAGAACCATTATCCGACCACCCGATTGCACGACCGTCTCCAAGAGACGGCGGCGACAAACCGGAACGATCCATTTCGGGTTTATCCCGTCGGGGGGCCTTACAACACGCCCTTTTTCAAATTCAATCAGGGATGCATCCTCCGTTTGGAATCCATTAAAGGCGAGTCGGGATTCCTCCTCCGAAATTCCAGCCGCTACTTCAATCTCATTCAGGGATGGCCCCTGGGCACCCGGAAACTATACGCTCAATTCTATGGCACCATGAAACGAACGGATTCCCGGCTCCTGGATCTACTCAGCGTTCGCTATTTTCTGTCGGACACGCCGCTGGCTGATCGGAGACTTGTCGAAGTGGCAAACGAGGCGGGGCTGTTCCTGTATGAGAATCCACAGGCTCTGCCGAGGGCGTTTTTCAGCAAATCCGTTCGGGCGGTTGATTCGATTGAAACCCTGTTTGAACGCATCCAATCCGAAGCCTATGATCCCCGCGAGGTCTTGTATACTCTGGAACCTATTCCCGCAGAAACACCACCGGACACGAATGCCATCGGACGCGCGCAAATCCGCCGGGAAGGCCCCAACGCTTGGCGGATAGTGACGGAATCGCCGACAGGCGGATGGCTGTGTATCGGCGAAGTGATGACACCGGGGTGGAAGGCCAGGCTCGATGATCACCAGTTACTGGACATCGTCATGGTCAACGGATTGTTTCAGTCAGTCCGCGTGCCTGGCGGTCGACATGAAATTTTTCTCCGGTACCGGCCGCCCGGATTGGAATGGGGGGCGCTGGCCGGCGGAATGGGAGTCGTGATGTGCCTGGGCGCTGTCGGTATGTCGATTCGGAAAAAGACGCACATCAGCTGAAAATCCGGCGGGTGACGTCAATCACATAGTCCACATCCTCATCCGTCATCCGGGGATACAGCGGCAGAGTCAAAACGGATTTTCCGATCTCCTCCGCGACGGGGCAATCACCCGGTTTGAATCCAAACCGCTTTCGAAAATACGGCTGAAGATGGACACAGTCGAAATGAATGCTGGTACCAATGTTCCATTCCCGGTAAGCCTGAACGGCATCGTCGCGTGATAGGGGAGACCTGGAGGTCACCAGGACCGGCATCAGGTGGTGGGCGTTCTTGACCGGGCCGACATCCTCCAGTAGCCCGATGGCGGGAAGGGTGGAAAAGACTTCCCTCATTCGAAGCACCATCTGCCGGCGTCGCTTCCAAAATCCGTCAAGACGGTCCAACTGATGGATACCGATCGAGGCCTGCAAATCGGGCATGTTGTATTTGAATCCCGGCTCATCCAGCGTCACGTGTGGCGATCCTTCGGCCGAATATCGTTTCCATGCGTCACGGTCCATGCCGTGCAGGGACAGTCTCCGGAATCGTTCGGCCAGCGACCCGTCCCGGGTCACCAGCATGCCGCCTTCACCCGTGGTCATGTTTTTGGTGGCGTAAAAACTGAACGCGGCCGTCTGTCCCCAGGTTCCCATCCGCCGATTCGCGTACTCGGCTTCTATCGCGTGGGCCGCGTCTTCGATCACGGTAATCTGTCCGGGCCGCGTCACTTCGACGATCGATGGCATGTCACAGGGGTGACCCGCGTAGTGAACAGTAATGACGGCTTTTGTTTTCGGCGTGATCGCCCGGGCCAGACTTTCCGGATCCAGCGTTCCCGTGCGGCGATCCACATCCGCGAAGACCGGTCGAGCGCCGGTGTGAACAATCACATTGGCGGTTGACACAAACGTGATCGGAGAAGTGATCACCTCGTCTCCGGGCCCGATACCGGCGCCGACCAGCGCAAGGTGGAGACCCGCAGTGCAGGAATTCAGGCCGATGGCGTGTGGTACGCCCAGATACCGGGCGAATTTTTCCTCAAAGATTTTTGTGCGGGGACCGGAGGTGAGCCACCCAGAATCCAGACAGGCAAGAACTTCGCTTTTTTCCTCCGGACCGATCGAAGGCTGATGGAAATAGAGAAATTCCAGGCGGCGTTTCAGTTCCACCTCCCGAGATTACTTAGAATCCGTTTTTCTTGTCAAATGACGCGAACAATCAGATCAGCGACGGCGCCCTTTCAAGACGGCGGACTCGATCCTCCAGGCTCGGATGGGTGGCGAAGAGCATCATGAGCCCGGACGGACGGCCCGATATTTTGAGAGTCGCGAGGGCGGCGTTCCCCTTGTCCACACGCTGCTCCGTCCCCATGAGCGCACGCAGCGCGTCAATCATCTTGTCCCGGCCGGCAATCCGGGCGCCGCCGGTGTCGGCACGAAACTCGCGGCGGCGGGAAAAATAAGCCACGACGATCAGGCCAAGAAGACTCAGCAGGATTTCAAGGACGATCGTAACCAGGAAATTGACCATGTACCGGGCGTCCTCCTTGACATTCTGGCTGACGGCCCATGCGATGGCCCTGGCGAAAAACATGACAAACGCGTTGACCACTCCCTGGATCAGGGTCATTGTGACCATATCGCCGTTTGTAATGTGAGAGATCTCATGCCCCAGGACGCCATCGAGCTGGGATCGATCCATTTTATATAGAAGGCCGGTTGATACTGCCACGATGGAGCGGCTCTTGGTCGGGCCGGTGGCGAAGGCGTTAATCTCCGGACTGTCGTACACTCCGACCTGCGGCATTGTCACCAGTCCCGCGCGGCGAGCCAGGGAATGGACGGTGGCGACCAATTCGCGGAGCGCCGGTTCCCGAACGGTTTCGTCAACGACCTGTACCCCGCACATCCATTTGGCCATCACCCGCGAAAGCCCCAGCGAAATCAGAGCGCCGCCCATTCCCCATATCAGACAGAACACCATGAGCGCGTTGTAGTCGATCCCGTACGCCGTCAGATAGGGTTTGACCCCCAACACGTGCAAAACAATGGATATGGTGACAATCACCAGAATATTTACAACAAGAAAAAGAAATATGCGTTTCATGAACGCCATAGACCCCTCCTCCTGATTACCATCATTCTCCCAATAGCAACCTTGGATCATTGTACGCGGTCCGTGGGAAAAAAGTCAAGGAAACCCCAGAACTTCCCGCTTCCTCGGAGGAAATTTGAGCCTGAAAAAACGGCGAACCGGTGTATTTTTGGGCAGTTTCCGAGGGGAAG
>CAZHRJ010000001.1:0-76335 GCA_964534765.1 uncultured bacterium | reverse complement strand
TCACCACGAATGGACACGGATAGACCCGTATTGTCTATGTGCAAATGATTTTATGACGTCGTTCGTGTTTATTCGTGTTCATTCGTGGTTCAGAAGACGTCCTGTAACGGGACATGACGAATGTAAAGGGACTTCTGAAACGAACACTACACTATACTGGCGTGTGTGACTCTCATCCCCCAATCTGTTGATAGGCCAAATCCGGCAGTTGTGTTGTGGTCCTTGCATGCTCAATGGTCATGGACACCGGATTCCCCTTTGCATCAAGATCAATATAGATATTTTCCGATATCTCCCTTGTCTCTTTAACCGGATGGTCGCTGAATTCCACAAGCGCCGTGTCTGTGTCACTAAAATATTTAATTTTCATCCTAAACCTCCTTTTTAAAATCCCGGTCAAAGAAAGCGTTGTGGATGGACAATTTGTGAACAAAGTCGGCGTCACTTTCGGCGGAGCGGGACTCCCCGTAGTTGGGAGCGGTTGACGTTCCGGACCGCACGATCTGCCGCGCAAGATGTTTGCCTGCCGCCGTTGCAGGAAGATGTCCGGCCCGCTTGATGATTCTGACGCCAAAGTCGATAAGCCGCTCTTCAAGTTCATCCGCCTTTCGCTGATCCATCTCAGGACAAACGATAATAGAAAATAGCCGATAAACAATGACAAGTAGAAAATAGTTTTTTAAGAATATGGGGTCGATGACCAGCGCCAGAGATGTACCCTTGCGGGCAGGATTCTGCCGACCCCCAGATCGTACCCCTTTGTCCCCGCATTCCAAAAAACTGAAAAAAGTGTTTGACATTGGATTTCGATTTCGGTACTATCCCCTAATTTGCTATTGGCCGTCTGGGTATATGAAGATGGATACGACATAACCCGGATCACCAAGCACTAAATGCCATTAATCAGGAGGTGGTTGGTTCATGAAATCCAAACTCGCGACCCTGTCGCTTGTCGTGGTTTCGCTTCTCGTTTCTATCGCTATCGCCGTCCCGGCGGATGCGACATTTACTCAGGATACTGTCGTGATTCGGCTCGGTGGAGACACGAGCTCATCTATCCCCGCAATTGCATCTGATTCGGTCGTTGGTTTGGATATTGGGACCGACAGCAGTGGCAATATCTATGTCCTTGGGTTCTACCATCAGGGTAGTGACTCCGCGATTATGATCACGCAGTTCGACAAGGCTGGAAATTATGTCCGAGTCATCCCAGTACTCGACACTCTGACGCTGGCCAAACATCTGGGGAAGTCGTCGCTCAGAAAGGGACAGCTTAAGATAGCGATGGCGGTAAACAAAAAGTCGGGAGCTATTTACGTGGCGGCGTCGAGTGATTCCGCGGCATACCTGTTCTATGATACCCAAGCCGCCGGGCAGTCGAACAGCATCGCGGTAACTCAGAATCGGTTTGACTCTGTCGAAATACTGGGCTACCACGGGACTGGTTACCGATTGGTCAACATGTCTGAAACTTTCGGTTTCATTGATGTCGCCACATATGGCGAGACAAGCGCCACAGACAGCGTGTTTGTGATAGCGCCGGTTGATTCACCCTTGGACTATCTTGCACCTCGTGCGGATACGTCCGGTGTGGTACTGATGGCATTCGGACATACAGGCAAGACGGGCGTCACTGACTCCAGTCTCATCTACCGCCGTACCGACACTACCTACTACTACTTCGACACGCTGACCAATCTCTCGCTAGGCAATACTCCCATCAATGTTCAGATGGTCTCCATCTCACCTTACAGTGTCGCCTTGTTGATCGCAGGTGTGGTTGGCGATACCAGGAGGCTCGTCATTGGACAGGAGGACACAGGCCTGTTTTATGACACTGTCCTTTACAATGGCGCAACCGGAATATTCGTTTACGACACTGGGGTAGACACGATAGCCAGTGGCGCCGATATCATTTCCGACAGCGGACGGATCACACGAGCCGATGCTTCCAACTTGGACGGTATTGCACGTAATCTCGGCGCTGCCGGCTTTGCTTGGGACAACGTTAATCAGCGGGTTGTGATTTATTTCCGTACGCAAGCCCGGACAACATCGTCCAGCAAGCTTCGCCGCGCAACTGTCAGCGGTTCGAACCACTTTATTTCAGGGTCCAGTGATGTCGACGTTGGTTCGGAGCTTTCAATTCCACTCTCGGACACAAACTACCGTAGGATCGTCGTCACGATCGATGCTCAGGGTAAGGAACACGTTGCGATACGAACCGCCAATGGTCGGATTTTCTACATCAAACGTGATCCCGGGACCAGTGCCACCAATCTCGATTTCGATACGGTGGTGGTGCAGGCCTATACGGCGGATGATTCAAGCGTGGTGATCGCCACGACATCTTCCGGTGCGCCGAGGGTATTCTATCGCAGAAATGCCCACGGGGAGCAGTATGTAAATGCCGGCCGCCAGCAGGGTGTGGCTGTTTCGGCCTCGGCTGGATTTACCGTTACCTCTTCGCAGAGCGTAACGACGACCGCCACGCCGACGCTGACCGTTCTCCCGCCTGTCACGGACAGCACGGCGTCGTTTACGCAGTGCGCTCTGGCGTCGACTCCGGCGAGTACCAAGTCGGCGAACACCATTACGAGTTTTGACGCGCCGAGCTACACGGTCACGGCGCCGCTGGGCAATTCCTCCGGCGATACGATGACCTTTCAGATCAACACGACCGCCAGCGGCGTGGCGCTGTATATCCGCCGCTACGACGACACCATTCCCGGCGCCAACGGTACGATTGGCGGCAACAGCACGGCGCTGGATACCGCGTCATTCCAAGGGAAACTGACGGACACGCAGTTTACCGTCTGCGCGGCCACGCTGGTCAAGGCACGCGCCGGGGACACGGCGGGCACCGTTTATAATGACGACGCCTTCGCGGAAACCCTGGCGTTCCGGATCCGGATCGATTTCACGCCGTCACTGCTCAACTCCATGAATGTTGCCGGCATCGACACCTCCAATCTCCAGGTGTGGATCCGCAAGAACGGGCAGGGCAGTTTTACGCAGGTCGGCAACTCCACGAACTTGGACAAGGGCAACCTGCACGCGGGTGTTGGAGTTTTCATCGTGTCGAACACCATCACCAGTTTTTCAGAGGGTATGGGTGATCCGGGTGTAGGCTCGTCGGATGCCGGCGGTTCCGGCGGGGTATGTGTTCTAGGCCGGTATTTGGACAGTTCGTCCTGGCTGTCTTCGGCGTTTCGGTCGGTCCGCGACGGAATTCTGTCGGGTCGATTCGGCCGCGCGCTGGTGTCGATGTATTATTCGATCAAGTAATTCAAGCGAACTCAACTCCTCCCAGGCTTCGAGAAAATCGAAGCTTGGGAGGATTTTTTTGTCCGATTTCGGAGCAAAATCCCATTGCAGCGGCGGCCGGACGTGTATTCCATATGATACAAGTTCTCCAAATGGAGTCGGATCGGGGTATGGCGGCAAGAGTGTTGATGGTGTGTTTGTTCACCTCGATTTGGATGCCAGCCGCGGCCTTGGGGAAGGTGCTGTACCGAAATACTTTTGATACGCCTCTCCCCAGCGGAGGCGACCCGACCATGGTGGGATCCGAGGGCGCGGAGATGGAAAGCGGGCTTATCACTGTGCCGTATGCATCCGATCAGGGCGCGCCGCCTGGCGGAATAGAATTGACGCTGCCCGGTATGTCCGAGCCGGATGAAAGACGAATCGAGATGTCGTTCCCGGGTGGAGGCACGGACATCTCTAATTCGTTTTTCATCACCTACTCAGTTGGCCCGGGCGCGGAATTTCTGCTTCCCCCTCTACCCGCCGGCGCGACCTTCGGCGCCCGCCGGTCCGGGTACATCATCCGGCTGATCCGGCACGGCGACGGGAGCAATGAGATCAAATTTTATCGCGCCGACGGCGGTTGGACCGACGAGTTGAAATCTGACTGGACCTTGCCGTTCAATCCTGTCACGACGCTTCGCCGGCTGGAAATTCTCCACCGTAAAAACGGTGAACACCTGATTGCCGCCCAATTCGACACCGGCGTCTTGTTTAAGAAGACATACACCTTCCAAGACAGCCAGTATCCCCCCGGCGCGGATCGGCGGGGATTGCAAGTCATCGCCAAAGGGCATGCGGGGGTTGGCAACATGCTCTATCTGCGCACCGATACGTGGTTGGTCACCGATGCGACACGTCATCCATCCGGAAACCCAAATCCCGTCCGAAACGCCCCAGGCCCGCCGAAGCGCCGCGCCGGACCGAATCTCGATCCGGAGCAAGCGATGGCGAATGCCAGGGCTCTTTATGAGAAAGGTAATCTTGCGGCCGGCAGGGACCTCTGTGTCAGACTCGTCTCTCAAGACAGCAAGATTCCAGACGCTCTCGATCTGCTGGGCCGAATTGAGGGTGCCATGGGGAATTATTCCAGTGCCTATCGATATGTGTCCCAAGCATTGGAGATTCGCCGGGAGAAACACGGCCCCGATCATCCGAAGGTAGCGGAGAGTTTAACGCATCTTGGCCGGATCCATGGCGTGAGGGACCCATTTGAAGCGGAATCCTTATTCAAATCGTCCCTGTCTATTCGGGAAAGGGCACTCGGCCCGAACCATCCCGACGTTGCGGAGAGCCTGACCGATCTGGCATCGATTTATCAGCGACAGAATCGAAGGGAGGAGGCCCGGTCTCTCTATGAGCGGTCTCTGTCAATCCGGGAGAAAGTTCCAGGCCCCGACCGATGGGAAATGGTGGACCTGCTGGCCATGCTCGCGAAATTGTACGGGGACATGGATCAACTCGACACGGCGGAACGCGCCTACCGGCGCGCGCTGGAAATCGGCGAGAAAGTAAAGGGAAGGGATTCGCCCGACATCATGGGGATCATGCGGCATCTGGCGCACTTTTATCAAACGTACGGTCAGAACGACAAAGCTGCGCTGCTGAACGAAAGATTGACGGGCATGATGGAAAAAACTCTAGGTCCCGATCACCCGGACGTGGCGGACAACCTGAATGTTCTGGCTACGATCCATCAGTTTCAAGGCCATCATGCCGAGGCCGAGCGGGGATTTCGGCGAGTGCTGAAAATCCGAGAGAAGGCGTTGGGGCGTGACAACCCCAAAACGGGGATGACCGTCTTTGGCTTGGCGGGGGTCATCTACGCGCAGGGCCGGATCGCCGAGTCCAAACCTCACTACGAGCGTTCCCTATCCATTCTGGAAAAGGATGCCGGAATGGATCATCCGGTTCTGGTGGATATCCTCAACAATCTCGCGGCTGTCTACTATGCCGAGGGACGATACGCCGATGCGGAACCCCTGTTTCGGCGTACGCTGGCCATTTACGAGAAGACGCCGGGAGGTGACCGGCCGGAAATGGCCAACATCCTGGACAATCTGTCGAGTCTCTACAAAATGCTGGACCGGCCGATTGAAGCAGAGTTTTACGGACAGCGATCTCGGAAGATTCAGGAAAAAATTACCGGGTCGAGAAAATATTAACGTCAGTTTTGTTGATTTCCCGAAGGCCGTCACAAAAAAAATCCTAGCACTGCAAACATCCACCGCCTGATCGAAGATGTACTCGCCTATTCAAAAACTCCTGACTTCACATTTGGTGCGCCGTGAGACAAAGGCGATGCACAAATGGGATTCGATACGGCGCCGGCGGTAATGGTAGATGGGTCGGATTCTCAAATCTGTTTTTGAGATGCGGAAGGCTCTCTCGATCTGCCAGAGGTGTGAGTAATTTTCGGTGACTTTTTCCGCAGCCAGTCGCGTGTTGGTGAGATAACCTTTGAGGCCGTCCCATCGCTTGTCCTCCGTGACTTTGCGCTCATTGATCCGGACGGTCATCTCTCCTTCGAGCGTGAGAAATTTATTGTATCCACGGTCGTTCATGTTCTGTTTTGTCAGGCGTCCGGTTTTCACCCGTTTTTCAAGACGGGCCAACCCCTTCTCGCGATTCTGCGCGTCCTTTTTCGCCCGTTTGTCCGATTATGCGTGCAGCACCCTAATGACGAGTTCCAAAAACTGTAACCCGCTGGAAACCCAACGCTTAATTTTTCAGGCTTTGGGTCGCTGCGAAGTCAGGAAATATCCACAGATCGCGCATCGGCCCCGCAGAGAACTCTTTACTCTCTCAGAGGATTACGGAGGGGGGTTGACCCCCATTATATGCCCATCCCGGTTGCGATTTCGACGGCGCGATTCATAGCGTCGATCTCCCTGGGTGTCAGGGCGCGGATTTTGCCCGACAGGTGGATTTTCCGGAAGGTGGCGATGTCTTGGCACTGGGCCTTGGTGGGTTTGGGGAGGGCGGCGCCGTCCAGCAGAAATTCCGTATGCGTGGCCGAATCGGTCCGTTGAGAGGTGCACGGCACGATGAGGACACGATCACGGACGTCATTGAGGAAATCGGGCGAAAGAATGATGGCCGGCCGGGGTTTCTGGCGTGGAAGACGGAGCCAGTACACGTCGCCGCGACGCATGTCAGTATTCGGGCATATCCCGGTAGGTTTCAAGGATAGCCCGATCGTAAGCCGGACCTGGCATGTCCGGGCCGGCGGATTTGAAATGCTCCTGCATCTCCCGGATCAATTCGAGTTTTCGCATGAGCGCCAGCGCCTGCCGGACCACGCCCGACCTGTTTTTGTAGCGCGCCGTTTTCGTTCTGATAAACGCGTTCAACTCTTCCGGAAGCGAAACCGTCAACCGCGTCATATGCATCACTCCTTTCATATTAATAATATGATAAATGTGATGAAAAATCAATCATCTTGGAGCGTATCCGATTTCTCCGGTAACTCCTATTTGCGGAATCGCTGAGGATCGACCAGCTTCCTTGACTCAATCCGCGCGCTCAATCGCCGCGGAGCCTCCTCCATCCGCTTTCCGCTTCTCAAACCGCGTTCGGATCGCCTCCTCCTTTTTCTTCCGTCGACGAAAGCGGCACGATGAAAGTATTGCTTTCCACCGTTTAGCGGCCGCGCGTGCTTTTTTTTTCGATTTTTTATTGACAATAGGGTGCAAAGTTGCGATATTTCGGAAACATTTTTTTGTGGCTGGCAAGCTGGAGATCATCGGCAAAGAGGTGAAGAGGAATTGAAACAACTTGGGAAACACCTGTTGGTTGAACTGTATGACTGCGATCCAAAAATGTTGAATGACTGCGGCCTGGTTGAACGCGAAATGCAGCGCGCCGCGCGCGAGGCGAAAGCCACCATTGTTCGGTCGACGTTTCACATGTTCAGCCCGTTCGGCGTATCCGGCGTGGTCGTCATCGCCGAGTCCCACCTCACCATTCACACCTGGCCCGAACACAATTACGCCGCCATCGACATCTTCACCTGCGGATCGACTGTCGAGCCTTACAAGGCGTATCAGGTCTTGAAGGATGTCTTTCAATCGAGGAACTCCTCGGTCATTGAGCTGAAACGCGGCCTCATCGAGGGCGCGGTTGAGAAGGCCCGTAAGATCGCGCGCCACGCGCGCCGCCGCCTCACGAAACAACCGGCCTGATCAGCCGGAATCCGTAAACCGAAACCGGCCCTCATGTCCCGGGTTCCCACCCAGTGGTACATCGAGGTTGACAAACCCTCGAAGGGGTTTTTCGCCGCGATCGACGAGGTCTACGTCGTCAAAAAAACAAAGTATCAGGAGTGCCAGCTCGTTCATTCCCCGTCGCACGGCAAGGTCCTCATTCTCGACGGGCGCGTCCAGTCGACGGAGCTGGACGAGGGTGAATACCATGAATATGTGGTTCAGCCGGCGATGTTTTATCATCCGCATCCCCAATCGGCCCTGATCATCGGCGGCGGCGAGGGCGCGACGGCGCGGGAGATCTTGAAGCACAAAACCATCAAACGCGTGGTCATGGTCGACATCGACCGGGAAGCCGTTGAGTTTTGCAAAAAATATCTGGGCTCCTGGCACGAGGGCGCGTTTACGGATCGGAGGCTCAAACTCGTGTACGGAGACGCGCGCGCCTACGTGCGAAAATGCCGGGAGACGTTCGATATTGTGATCGTCGACCTGTGTGAGCCCATCGCGGACGGTCCGGCGGTTTACTGTTATACGACGGAGTTTTATGAATCGATCCGCCGGAGACTCAATCCCGGCGGGCTGGCGATGATTCAGTCTGACGTGGTGAGCGTCGACTGGATCGAGTTTTACCCGCACTTGTATAAAACCTTGAAACGGGTCTACGGCGAGGCGTGCAGTGTGGCGTTTTTCCTGTCGAGCATCAATTGCCTCTGGTCCGCCACGCTCTGCGGGGATCCGGCGATGCTCCGGCCCCCGGCATTTCTGGACCTGGACGTGGACGGGCTGGCCCGTGACCGGAAAATCAAAATGAGATTTTACGACTCGATCATGCACCGCCGGATTTCCGCCCTGCCCCGGTATGTCCGCGCCGCCCAGCAGGAATCCGCCGCAAGGATCCTCACCGACCGAACCGTCAATTCCATCGCCCGCGGCCTTTCCATCAATCAATAAGGCCTCAATGACCTTCTGGCAGGATCGGCCGGTGCTGGTGACCGGCGCAACGGGACTTCTCGGCGGATGGCTGCTCCGCCGCCTGATCGATTCCCGTGCCTCCGTGGTCTGTCTCGTGCGGGACTGGGTCCCGTCGGCCGAGTCCTCGCGATCGGGCCTTCTGGAGAGGTCGACGGTTGTCCGGGGTGATGTGAGGGACCCGTCGCTCATGGAGCGGGTTCTGGGCGAGTACGAGATCGACACGGTGTATCATCTGGCCGCGCAGACGATCGTTTCCATCGCGAACCGCAACCCGGTCTCCACGTTCGAGACCAACATCGTCGGCACGGCCGCGCTGCTCGAATCCTGCCGTCGATCGCCGACAGTCAGACAGATCGTGGTGGCGTCGTCAGACAAGGCTTACGGTTCATTGCCGCTCCGCCGAAGGCGGGCCTATGTCGAAACGGACGCGCTTGCGGGCGAGCATCCCTATGACGTGAGCAAATCCTGCGCGGACCTCCTTGCCCGCGCCTACGCCAAGACGTACGGTCTGTGCGTTGCCGTCACCCGTTGCGGCAATCTCTACGGCGGCGGGGATCTGAACTGGAACCGGATTATTCCCGGAACAATCCGCTCGGTTATTCGAGGCCAAAGACCTGTCATCCGGTCGGACGGGACATACGTTCGGGACTATTTTTATGTGGAAGACGCGGTGGAGGCGTTGATTCTCCTGGCCGAGCGCCTGTCAACCAGCAAGGGCCGGCGTCTGGCGGGCGAGGCGTTCAATTTTTCCAATGAGAAACCGATGTCGGTCATTCAAGTCGTGGGCCGGATACTGAGGATCATGGAATCGGATTTGCGGCCGGTCATTCAAAACAAGGCCCGCCATGAAATCCCGAAACAATATCTGAACGCCCAAAAAGCCCGCCGGCTGCTGGGCTGGCGCCCCGCGTGCGATCTGGACGAGGGCCTGCGGCGGTCGGTCGGCTGGTACCGCGATTTCTTTTCTAGATCCTGATCCTGGCCGATGTGAGACTCCGACGCGAACCCCGAACCTGAATCGCCCGATTGACGGTGTCCGGGTGATTCCGCTTTCGCGCATCCCGGACGAGCGCGGGACGATTTTTCACATGCTCAAATCCACCGACCCGCACTTTCAGAAATTCGGCGAGATCTATTTTTCGTCCGTCTATCCCGGTGTGGTGAAGGCCTGGCACCTGCATGAGCGGATGACGCTCAATTACGCCTGTATCTGGGGCCGCATCAAACTGGTCCTGTATGACGACCGGCGCGGCTCGAAGAGCCGCGGGAGTCTCATGGAACTGTTTTTAGGATTTGATCAGTATCAGCTTGTCATCATTCCCCCGAAAATATGGAATGGCTTCAAGGGCCTTTCCGATCCGTGCGCGGTGGTGGCCAACTGCGCGACCATTCCGCACGAGGCGGCTGAAATGCGGAGGCAAAGCCCCAGCCGGAGTTTCATCCGATACGATTGGTCAAGAAAGGACGGCTGATGAAAATTCTTCTGACCGGCGCATCGGGATTTGTCGGGTCGCATCTGGCGAGACTCCTGGCGGATCGTGGCGGGGAGGATGTCCATGTTCTGCTCAGACCCGAGGGAGACCGAAGACGCCTGTCGGATGTTTTGCCGAAACTGAGTGTCATCGAAGGCAATTTTCTGGATGAGCAAACCTGGGCCGGTCCGGTCCGGGAACTAAAGCCTGACCTGTGCATTCATCTGGCCTGGATCACGACGCCGGGCGTTTATTTAAAAAGCCCGATCAATCTCGATCTGGTTCTATCGACGATCCGGCTGGCTCAGACTCTGTTTGAATCCGGATGCCGCCGATTCGTTTCGGTCGGTACCTGTTTTGAATACGATCTGGACGCCTCATGCGGCCGGCCCGTGCCGGAAACGGCCGCTGATCTACCCAAAACGTTATATGCGGCCTCCAAGGTGGCGTTGCGGACTCTGTTTCAGAAGTATTCGGAGACGCAGTCCTGGCCGGTAGTGTGGCCCCGGTTTTTTTATTTGTACGGCCCGGGCGAGCATGAGAAGCGTCTGATGCCGACGCTGATCCGATCTCACCTGCGGGGCGAGCCGGTCAAACTGACGTCGGCGGACAAAGTCCGGGATTATCTGCATGTGTCGGACGTCGCCGCCGCGCTCTGGTCCGTCGCCCGCAGTAATTTGCTGGGTCCCGTCAACATCGGCAGCGGCCAGGCGGTGACGATGAACGATATCGCCGAAACGATTTCGCGTTTGACCGGCCGGTCCGGTCTATCCCGGTTCGGTGAGGCGCCGGACGATCCGGCCGATCCCCGGCATGTGGTCGCCGACAACCGGAAACTGCTTCAAACCGGCTGGAAACCGCGGTATTCTCTGGAAGAGGGATTACGGCACACCATCGACTGGTGGAAACCCCGAATCGATCTGTGAACATACCGGGACTTGATTTTGCGGTTTCCCGGGCCGTATCGTTCCTCTTTCATGCCGGGCGCATCCGAACGGTCAAGCATCTTCGCGATGTGGATCTGGCCCGGGTGTCCCGTGTTCTGATCGTCATTACCACGGCTCTTGGCGATTCCATCACCTTTACTCCGGCGCTCACCGCACTCCGGGAAAAATTCCGGACTGCCCGGCTGGTGGGTCTCTATCACGCCGCCTTTGCCGATCTGTATCGCGTCGATCCGAGGCTGGATCGCGTCATATCCTATCACGGCAAATACCGGCGTCTCGGCGAGACCCTGCGGGCACTGCGAGAGGAGTCGTGCGAGCTGGTCCTGCTGCCTTACATGAACGATCCGGATGTGATTCCGCTGGTTCTCGCCGCCGGCGCCCGCATCCTTTTTCGCATGCCCGGCCGCAATACCATCTACTCCTACCTCGTCGCGGAACAACATCTGCTCTCGGCCGTTCCCCCGCCGGGCCATGCGAACGAGCGGGCGACGGACATGGTCAAGTTGCTTGGCTGTGACATTCGTCAATCTGAAACGTCTCTGCACGTTTCTCCGGAATCTCCCGAACTCATCTCCAGACTCCTGGCCGGCTTACCCATCCCGAAAGGCGGCTTTGGACCGGTCCCGCCGGTTTATATCGGATTTCATCCCGGCGCGTCGATCGAGCAGAAGCGCTGGCCGACGGCGCAGTACCGCCGTCTGGCCGTCGAGCTATTGCGCGAGTTTCCGCGGTCCGTCATCCTGGCGACCGGGTCAGCCCGCGAGAGGGTTTTATGCGGCGAGATTTGTTCCGAGTCGCCGTCTCGCATGTTCAATCTGGCCGGGTCGGTTGCAATCGAGGACATGCCGGACCTGTTACGCCGTCTGGCGGTGCTGGTATCCGGCGATACCGGCATTGCCGTGATGGCTTACGCCGTGGGATGCCGGACCGTGACACTGTTCTGGCATACCGATCCGTCCCGGAGCGGTCCCTACCACGAAGGCGACCGACACCGGGTTATCCGGAGTTTATCCGGTGACGCCCCGCCGGCCGCAAGTCCGGTAATGGAGGAAACCGTCCGGCAGGTCCGGACCTCTCTGGCCTCCGACGATTCCCGTTTGGTACATGGAGATCGGTAGTTGCGTTCGATTCGACGTTTAATTACAGTCGGCCCCGCATAGGATATGGAAACGAACCGGATTCCCACAGTCTGCATCGGGATGTTCGCGCGCAACGAGGAAAACAACATTCGGGCGACGCTCGACGGGATTCTAGCGCAGGATTACAAAGATTTTGAACTCGTCATTTCGGACGACGCCTCGACTGACGCGACGGAAAGCATCTGCCGTGAATACGCCGCGCGCGACAGCCGCATCCGGTACATCCGGCACGCGCGCCGGCTCGGCATTGTGGAAAATCCGAATTTCGTATTCAGCCAATGCCGGAGTCCCTATTTTGCCTGGGCGGCGGGCCACGATCTGCACGCGTCCGGGTATATTTCAAAGCTTCTCCCGATACTCGAGTCCGACCCCGCGGTGGTCTGCGCGTATCCGCTGGTGCCGGGTGTTGAGGTGGATGGGACGAGGGTGCCGGCGGCGCCTCAGGGCCGGCTGGACACGCGATGGATGAACGTCGCATCCCGGGTCAATGTGCTTTTCTGGGGTCTTCAGGGAAGCGATCCGATCTACGGTATTTTTCGCGCCGAATCGCTGCGAAAAACCCGGCTCTACCGGCCGGTGATGTGCAACGACAATCTGGTTTTATTTGAGCTGACCCTGATCGGATCCATCGCGTTTGTCCCGGAAGAACTCTATTTCCTTAAAATAACCAAACGCCTCACGCACCTGCGGGACAAACTGGAGAATTACCGAACGACTATGTACTCCGGCGAGGGCCGCAAATACCTCGGCATGCGGCTGACATTCTGGCGCTTGTTGTTCGCGCATCTCGGCGCGATTCTCCGCGCGCCGGTTGCCCGGGGTCGAAAACCGGTATTGATCCTCAGCACGCTGTTTTATTTCCTGGCCAAACGCGGCAAACATCTCGCCCACGATCTCATCGAACTGGTCGGAATCCGCCGGCCCTAGCCTGTCAGGCGGCGAAGCTGCAACATCTCGCCGGACTGAATCCGGCGCAGGTCATCCGCCGACCAGGATTGCCATTTGTCCCATACGGCGCTGACCAGCCGGCCTGACAGGGCGCCGGCCGCGTCCGAGGCGAGGAATACGGCGAGCTGGGCGGCTTTTTCAGGCGGTACCCCGCCGGATTTTTTTTGTTCCTGGAGCCTGATGTAATCGGCCTCTCCGCCCCGCGGGCCGGCGGCGAGCATTTCCTCGAAGATCCGCGTGTTGACCGTGCCGGGCGCGATGGCATTGACCTGGATGTTGTGGTCGATGACTTCCATGGCGACCGTTTCCGTCAGCCGGACGATGGCGACTTTGGCCGCGGCGTACGCGGCGTGCAGGGGAAACCCGGCGGACGCGCCGCCACCGGAAAGGTTGATGATTTTCCCGCGCTTTTGTTTTTTCATGATCGGCAGGACGGCCTTGATGAAGAGAAACGTCGCCGTGAGGTTGATGTCGATCGTCCGCCGCCAGTCATGAAGCGACGCCTCTTCCACGGGCCCAATGGGTCCGATGATTCCCGCCGAATTGACCAGGATGTCGACCGATCCGAAGAATTCTCCGCAGGCCTCCACCGCCCGACCGGCGGTATCGGGTTGAGACACGTCGGCGGCCATGATCCGCGCGGCGCCACCGGCTGACAGAATCAGCTTTTCCGTTTCCTCTAGTTCCGTTTGCGTGCGGGACACGAGTACCAGCCGAGCGCCTTCGCCGGCCAATGCCAGCGCGATGGCGCGGCCGATCCCGCGTCCCGCGCCGGTGACGATCCCGGCGCGGCCTTCAAGAGCCTTCATGACCGCCAACCGTATCATAGTCGATCTTGCCAGAGAAACAGGGTGTGATACAGTGTGGCCATGATCGATGGTCGGAGTCTGAAGGTGAAACTGTTCGGCGACGGCGCGGATATTGATGTCATAGCCGAATTGGCGAAGAATCCGCTGATCCGGGGATTCACAACGAATCCGACGCTGATGCGCAAGGCCGGCGTGACTGATTACAGGGCCTTTGCGCAGGAGGCGCTGGCGATCATCGGCGAAAAGCCAATCTCCTTTGAAGTTTTTTCGGATGACTTTGCCGAGATGCGTGTTCAGGCGATGGAAATCGCGTCCTGGGGCGCGTCCTGCGGCGCGTCCTCCGGCGCGGCGAAAAACATCTATGTCAAAATTCCCGTCAGCAATACCCGCGGCGATTTTTCCGGCCCTCTCATCCGGGACTTGACGGGCGCGGGGGTGCAGGTCAACGTCACGGCCGTCATGACTCCGGAACAGGTGACGGCGGTGTTGAACCATTTGTCGAAAGACGTCCGCAGTTACGTGTCGGTCTTCGCCGGCCGGATCGCCGACACGGGCCGCGATCCGTGTCCGATCATGTCGGAGTGCGTGAAGATTCTCAAGTCCAATCCCGCGTCCGAGTTGATCTGGGCCAGTCCACGGGAACTTCTCAATGTCTTTCAGGCCGCCGCGGTCGGATGCCACATCATCACGGCCACAAATGACGTCCTCTCCAAACTGCCGCTCGTCGGAAAAAGTCTCGATGAGTTTTCACTCGACACGGTCAAGATGTTCCGCAAGGACGCGGTCGCGGCCAATTACACGATCACCGCAAAGTCCGGGGTAGCGCCCGCCTAGATCCCATCCCGACCAACCGATGACCCAGCCGGCAATCGACGGCGGATACCGCCGGAAAATCAAAACCCGCCGGGAACTTGTCGACATCCTGGGTCCCCGGCCGCGCAAGAAATGGGTCATCCTGTGTCATGGAACGTTTGATCTGGTTCATCCGGGACACATCCGGCACCTGATGTACGCCAAGTCCAAGGCCGACGTTCTGATCGCGAGTCTCACCTGCGACGCGCACATCAGCAAGGCGAATTTCCGGCCGTTTGTTCCGCAGGACCTGCGCGCGATGAACCTCGCCGCGCTCGAGATGGTGGACTTCGTCCTGATCGACGACAACGCCACTCCCATTGAATCGATCCGGACGATCCAGCCGGACTTTTTCGCGAAGGGATACGAGTATTTCGAGGGCGGGGTCCATCCGAAGACCGGTGAGGAGATCGAGGCTCTGAACGCGTATGGCGGAGAGATCATCTTCACGCCGGGCGACGTTGTTTTTTCATCATCGGCCTTCATCGAAAGCGGCATCCCGGGCCTGGCAATCGAAAAACTCGGGACGCTCATGGAGTCGGAAGGCATCACGGTTGGGACTCTGCGCAGCGCCATCGAATCGTTCCGGGGCGCGCGCGTCCACGTTCTGGGCGACACCATTGTCGATTCCTACACCTACTGCACCACGATCAACAGCGGGTCGGTCAAGACTCCGACACTGAGCGTCAAGTACGACCGGCACATAGATTTTGCCGGCGGCGCGGCGGTTGTGGCCCGGCATGTGGCGGCGACCGGCGCCCGGGTCCGGTTTTCCACCGTTTTAGGGAATGACGCGCTCAAGGATTTCGTTGTCCGCGAAGTCACCAGCGCCGGCGTGGAGGGCGAGTTTGTCGTCGATTCGACCCGGCCGACGACGCAAAAAAATGTTTTCATCTCGGATGGATACCGGCTTCTCAAGTTCGACCGGGTGGACAACCGGCCGATCACCGCGCGGATCGTGGACAAGCTCAAGGCCCGGTTGTCGGCCGAGTCGTCGGACGCTTTCATATTCAGCGATTTTCGGCACGGAATTTTCAATCACGAGAGCATTCCGGACCTCACCGCGGCCCTGCCGAAGGGTCCGATTCGCGTTGCCGACAGCCAGGTTGCGAGCCGGTGGGGGAATATTCTCGATTTTCAGGAATTTGATCTCATCACGCCGAACGAGCGGGAGGCGAGATTTTCGCTCGGCGAACAGGATTCGGTGATCCGGCCGCTGGCGCTGGAGTTGTACAAACGGTCACGGTGCAGGACACTGATCTTGAAGCTGGGGTCGCGGGGGATCATCACGTATATCCGGCCGAGTTTTGACGTCCGGTCATTTTTCACAGTGGACAGTTTCGCCGTCCGAGTGGCCGACGCGGTGGGCGCGGGCGACGCGCTCCTGGCCTATTCGACTCTGTCCCTGGCGACCACGCGATCGCCGGTGATCGCGTCGATTCTGGGGTCGATGGCGGCGGCTGTGGCGTGCGAGCGTGAAGGCAACATTCCCGTGACGCCGGCGGACATCAATGCGAAGCTCGATTCGGTGGAAAAGAAGCTGACGTTTGCGTGAGAATGATCGTCGTCGGCCTCGGGATTCAGGGCCGTAAACGAATCGCCGTGGCCGGCAGTGATGTCGTCGCCACGGTGGATCCCGTCGTTCCGGATGCCCGATACCGGCGCGTTGAGGACGTACCGATTGGGGACTACGACGCCGCGATGGTGTGCACGCCCGAATCCGCGAAGATTCCAATTGTGGAGTACCTGCTGTCGAGCGAGAAGCATGTTCTGGTGGAAAAACCGCTCCTGCCGGCCGACGCGAGCGAGATATCGGCGGTGCAGTCCCTGGCGCGGTCCCGGAACGTGGCGTGTTATACGGCGTACAACCACCGATTCGAACCCAACATCGCGCGATTAAAATCGCTTTTGGACCAGCGAGTGATCGGGTCTGTGTATCTGGCGAAACTCCATTATGGAAACGGCACCGCGCGGGATTTCAGGAATTCGCCATGGCGCGACAAGGGTCTTGGCGTCGTTTCCGATCTGGGATCCCATCTTCTGGATCTCACGGATTTTTTGTTCGGGCAAAAGAAGCGGGACTATTCGGTTTCGTGTCTGAACCGGTTTGAAAACAACGCCTATGACCACGCCATCCTGATCAGCCGCGACGGCCTGCCGGTGATTGAACTGGAGATGTCGCTGGTTTCCTGGAAAAACACGTTCCGCATCGACGTTATCGGCGAGCTGGGCAGTCTCCATGTGGGCGGACTTTGCAAATGGGGGCCAAACACGCTAAGGATTCGCAAACGCATATTTCCCAGCGGCCGCCCGGAAGAAGAGATCGAGCGCGTGGATGGGCCGGACCCGACATGGGGGATGGAATACCGGCATTTTCAGAGCCTCTGCGCCGGCGCAGGATCAGCGCCTCCGGCCGGCACGAACCTGGACAACGACGTGTGGATCCATTCAATCCTCAACGGTATTTCGACATGATCGGATTCGCCGGACTGTCGCATCTGGGGATCGTGTCCAGTCTCGCCGCGGCATCGAGGGGTCTGGGCCCGGTTGTGGCGTTTGACCCGAGTGATTCGCTATGCCGGGATCTGTCGCAGGGGAAGTTTCCAATTTACGAAAAGGGCCTGGCCGATCTGTGGCGCGCGCATTCAGGGTCCATTCGATTCACGTCCGACGCGTCGGCGCTATCATCCTGCCCCGTCGTGTATCTGTCACTCGACCTTGCCACGGACGATCAGAACCGATGCGACCTCACCCGATTTCATGAGGTATTCGCGCGCGCGGTCGGCGAGATTAGGCCGAACACGGTGTTTATCGTCATGAGCCAGATTCAGCCCGGCATGATGCGTTCCCTGGTTTCTTCGATCGGGAGGATGTGCCCTGCTCCTGGAATCCGGCTCTATTACCAGGTTGAAACGCTGATTTTCGGCAACGCGGTCGACCGGGCCATTCATCCCGAGCGGTTCATCATCGGTTGTGAGAATCCCGGAGAGCCTTTGCCTGAATCGTACGCCGCGGTTTTAGGCGCGTACGGCTGCCCGATTTTCCGGATGAAGTATGAAAGCGCGGAACTTGCCAAAATATCAATCAATCTCTGTCTGGCCTCGTCTCTGACCGTGGCCAACACCCTGGCGGAGATTTGCGAGTCGACCGGAGCGGACTGGTCGGAAATCATCCCGGCGCTGAAGACCGACCGACGGATTGGTCCCTACGCGTATCTGGTCCCGGGTCTGGGCATCGGCGGCGGGAACATCGAGCGGGATATCACGGCGGTCTGCGATCTGGCCGTAACGCATGGCGCTGACGGGCGTGCCGCCGAATCGTTTCTGGCCAACAGCCGGCATCGGAAAAACTGGCCGATGGCGATGATCGAGCGGCATGTTCTGTCCGCCGGCGCGACTCGGCGGGCGCCCGCGAAGATCGGCATCTGGGGAATCGCCTACAAGACAGACACGGCTTCGATTAAAAACTCGCCTTCAATCGAACTCATACGCGCACTTTCCCAACTCCCGGCCGGTCAGTGTGACCGGCCGATCAAGGCCTATGATCCCCAGGCGCGGGTCAGCGCCGCGGAAGCGCCGGATGTTATCCAGACTCGCAGCCCGCGGGCGGCCTGTGATGGCGTTGACGTGCTGGCGATCATGACGCCCTGGAAGGAATTCTCGGAAATTCCTCCGTCCGAAATTCGCGCGTGGATGGCCGGTGGGACCGTTATCGATCCGTTTGACACGCTTGACCGTACTAAATGCCGTTATGCGGGACTGAGACAAATTGTCCTGGGCGCTCCACCTCCCACGACGGACGGCGGTCAGTAGGGGCCTTTAAACGTGTCCTCGGGATCGATATCGCCGATTCGGTCGCTGGATTTGCCGAGCATGGCGAGAACCGCTTTCGCGATGGTCGAGGGTTTCGGGTAAAACACGTTTTCGAGAGACATCGACACCGGCGCCGGGCAATTGGCCAGGGCCAGTCGGCGCACGGGCGCTTTTAGATCCGGGAAAGCTTTTTCGGCCGCGAGGGCCGCGATTTCGCTGGTCATGCCGCACATCTCCCAGCTGGTGTCGACCACGACCAGCCGGCCGGTTTTTCGAATGGAGTCGAGAATCGTTTTTTCATCGAGCGGCCGCATGGATCGAATATCGATAAGCTCGACCGACACGCCCTCCTTTTCCAGTTCCTCCGCCGCAATGAACGCTTCCTGGACCATCAGGGACGCCGCGACAATGGTGACGTCCCGGCCTTGCCGAATGACGTCCGCCTGACCGATGGGAGTCTCGACGGGTTCCTCCGGGACGGGTCCTTCGGTGTTGTAGAGCGCCCGATGTTCCAGGATGACAACCGGCGATGGGCTTCGAAGCGCCGCGAGCGTCAGCCCCTTGGCGTCTTTTGGAGACGCGGGCAGGAGGACCTTGAGTCCCGGAAAATGGGCGAGGATTGCGTGAAGGCTCTGAGAGTGCGTGGCCCCCTGGCCCCATCCCTTGCCGACAACGGCGCGGATCACGATGCCCATGTCGCCGGCATTTCCGCCGAACATGTATTTCCATTTCGCCGCCAGGTTGATCATCTGATCGAGCGCGAGGAACATGAAATCATTCCGCGGATGCACCAGCATCGGCCGTTTGCCCATCGCCGCCGCGCCGATCGCGATGCCGGTGAGCGCGTTTTCCATCGCCGGCGCGTCAAATACTCGTCTCGGCCCGAATCGCCGGCACGCCTCCACGGTCGATCCGAATATGCCCGATGAGTAATCGACCGAAATCCCGGTCACGAAAATTGCCGGGTCACGCTCCATCGCCTGAATGAGCCCCTCGGACAGCGCCTGCCAGTATTTCAGATTCCGCATGCGCTGTTGGCCCTACCAGACGTGGTCAAACAAGGTTGAGGCAGAAGGCCATGCGGCCTCCTTGGCCGCCGTAACGGCTGATTGGATTTCTTCATCGACTTCGGCCCGCCAGCGATCCAAATCCGGCTGAGTCGCCAGATTCCGGTCCAGCAGATAAGCCGCGGCGCGTTTCACGGGGCATTTGTCCATCCACGCCTCCAGCTCTTCCCGGCTGCGGTAGGTTCGATTCTGATCGTGATCGAAATGCGGCCCGACGTGTTCCCGCCACCGGTAGGTCATGCATTCCAGAAATCGCGGACCGTTCCCACCCCGGATCGACTCCACCGCTGACGCCGCCGCCCGATAAACGGCGAAGACATCGTTGCCGTCAACCGTTTCCGCCGGAATCTTGAACGCCCGCGCGCGTTCGCACAGCTGTGTTCCCTTCGGCTGCCGGACATGCAGGGGGCTTTCGGTCGAATAGAGGTTATTTTCGCACACATACAATACCGGCAACTGATGGATGGCCGCGTAGTTCATGCTTTCGTAGCAGGCGCCCTCTTCGCATGCCGCCTCCCCAAAAAAACACGCCGCCACCCGGGGCTGACCATCCATCTTGAAACTCAGCGCGCTGCCCGTAGCGACCGGAATGGTTTGAGCCAGGATCGCCGACGACGCCACAAACCCGTGGGCCCGGCTGGTCAGATGCACCGATCCGCCCCGGCCGCCGGAACAGCCGGTGTCCCGGCCATACAGTTCCGCCGCCAGGCTTTCGAGCCCGCCGCCCTTGGCCAGGTAGTGGTTATGGCAGCGGTGGTGGCTGTAGATCACGTCCGTCTTCTCCAGCGCCTCACAGACTCCAACCGCCACAGCCTCCTGGCCCGTGCCGAAATGGGTGGGGGTGCGCATTTGCTGTTCTTTATAGAGCTGCACAAGTTTTTCCTCGCTGTGCCGCAGCCACAAGAGCTTGCGGTACAGGCGCGTGTTCAGATCATCATCCACAACCCCATGGCGTACATCAGGAATCCATTGGCCGCAAGTTTCGGCTCGGCATTTCAAGGTCTGGGCAGGCCCACCGCCTCGATCAGATCGTGGATCATATGTTTTCCCTTCCGGGCAAGGACTGCGAACAGCGCGCTGAGGAGGAGAATGGGTTTTCGCCGCATGGGAACCCCGGGCACGCGGCAGACCGCCGCCAGGTGTTCATACAAAAATCGCCAGTGGGTCAGCCATAACCGAAACCGTTTCCGGTCCTCCGGATAGAACACGGATCGGTACGCCTCGATGCTGTCCCGCAGATGCCGGCTCGATGGCGGCGGCATCCGCATGGTAAAGAGCGGGAGAGGGACATGGGCGAAGGCGCCATGGAGGGCGAGTTCAAACACCAGACAATTGTCGGGGCTGATGACATTTCGAAACAGGTTCGTCCGTTTGAGAACGATCAGGCGGTGAAGGCCGTAAAATAATTCGCAGCTGCTCAGTCCCCATGCCACCAGATTGGCCCTGGACGATATGCCCATCCCGCGCGTATCGAGCCGGATCGGGTACCGCTCCTCAGCCGGGCGGCCCTCGGCATCCATCTTCTCAATGATCGGATAGCACAGCACGACGCTGTCATCATCCAGAAGCGCCGGCAGACATTTTTCAATAAACTGTGGTTGCCACCGGTCATTCCCCGACCCCCACATGAAATAATCTCCGCTGGCCAGTTCGACCACGATGTTCTGGTTTCGGGTCATGCCCAGATTGCGGCTCTGCCGGACATACCGGATCCGGCTGTCCCGGGCCGCATAGTCCCGGCAGATATCTCCGGTACGGTCCGTGGAGGCGTTGTCGGAAACGACCAGCTCGATTCGCCGATAAGTCTGGCCCAGGAGCGAGTCCATCGCGACGCGAATGTCTTTTTCCTCATTGAACACCGGCAGACCGATGCTGACCAACGGCGGATCGGGTGGTGACGTCATGGACATGCAAAAAATCACATCGGACGGGCGTAGTCAACTCGGTGAAGCCTTGCTACCGTGCCTTCATGGATCGCAGTCCGCCGGTCGCCGATGCGGCCCGGCTGAAGAGGGAAATTCTGGCCAAGGTCGCCGAGTACTGGGAATTGGCTCTGAAGGCTCCCCCGTTTGTTCCGGGCGAAAGCCCCGTCTATTACGCGGGCCGGGTGTTCGACGCGGATGAAGTTCAGACTCTGACGGAGTCCGCGCTCGATTTCTGGCTGACGACGGGCCGATTCGCGGACCAATTTGAGCGGGAGTTTGGCCGATTTCTGGGAGTGCGGCACGCGATGCTCTGCAATTCCGGATCGTCCGCGAATCTCCTGGCCCTATCGGCTCTCACCTCTCCCAAACTGGGCGACCGGCGACTCCGGGATGGGGACGAGGTGGTGACGGTGGCGTCCGGGTTTCCGACGACGCTCAACCCCATCCTTCAAAACCGGCTGGTTCCCGTGTTTGTCGACATCGAGCTCGCAACGTATAACGCGTCCGCGGCGCGCGTGGCGGAGTCGATCGGGCCTAAAACGAAGGCGATCATGATGGCGCATACGCTCGGAAACCCGTTTGATCTCGACGCCGTGTCGGATCTGGCCCGGAAACACGATCTGTGGCTCATCGAAGACACCTGCGACGCCCTGGGATCGATCTATCGCGAAAAACGCGCCGGATCGGTCGGTCATCTGTCGACGTTCAGTTTTTATCCGGCCCATCACATGACCATGGGCGAAGGCGGCGCCGTGGCCACACGGGACCCGCAACTCAAAGTCCTGGTGGAATCGTTCCGGGACTGGGGCCGGGATTGCTGGTGCGATCCGGGCAAGGAGAACACCTGCGGAAAACGATACGACTGGAAACTGGGCGACCTGCCTGCCGGGTACGATCACAAGTACATCTATTCGCATATTGGCTACAACTTGAAAGCAACGGATCTCCAGGCGGCGGTTGGGGTGGCGCAGCTTAAAAAATTGCCTTCGTTTATCGACGCCAGACGCCGAAACTGGCAGACGCTGTATGAGGGGCTGAAGGATCTGGAGGAATTTTTCATCCTGCCGCGCGCGACGGACGGGAGCGACCCGAGCTGGTTTGGTTTTTTAATGACGATCCGTCCGGCCGCCCCGTTTGATCGGCCAGCCATCATCCGGTTTTTGGATGAGCGCAAGATTTCAACCCGGCTTTTGTTCGGCGGAAATCTTCTTCGTCAGCCGGCCTATTTCTCAGTCCCGCACCGCGTGGCGGGGACGCTTGAGAACACGGATATCGTCATGAATCGGACGTTCTGGATCGGTGTGTATCCGGGTCTGACCCCGGAAATGCTCGACTATGTGATCGACGCCTTTCACGCCTTCATTCGGGAAAAACGCCCCGGTACCAGAGTTCAAACATGAGCAGCGCCCAGAGTTTCTTTTCTCCGCCGCTGGGCCGGCTGAGGATTTTTTGAACAACGGTACGTAATTCATCCCTGGCCAGAAACCGCGTCAGGCCGCGCGGATTGGTTTCCAGTGTATCCCGGATCATCGGCCGCAGGTCTGCGCGGAGCCACGATCTGAGAGGCAGCGCGAACCCCTTTTTTTCCAGGGACAGAACCGATTCGGGCAAAAACGGTCTCATGGTTTCCCGGAAAATCCATTTTTGAATCCCGCCGCGGATTTTGTATCGCATCGGCAGAGCAGCGGCGAATTCCAAAAGCCGGTGGTCCAGCAGGGGTGACCGGGCTTCCAGAGAGTTGGCCATGGTGGCCATGTCCATTTTGACCAGCAAGTCGCCCGGCAGATACAGCCCGATGTCGGCGGCCATTACCCGTTCGGCGGCGTCCACTGTCCGCGCGATCGGGTCCCGGAGATCCCGCATCAAGAGTTCCCAGTCCTGCCGGCGGAGGCGCGCCTTGAAATCAGGCCGATAGAGCCGCCGGCGTTCGCCGGGCGTGAAGGATTCGGGCTGAAAAAGCACGCGCTGCTCGGGCGCCAGCCATTTTCGGAGTTTGCGCAGGAGGAATTCGGCAGAGCCGGCCGTCAGGTCAATCGCGGGTTCCGCGAGTCGTCCGCGGATGGACTCCTGAACCCATTCCGGCGCTCGGGCGAGGGCCTGCGCGGCCGCGGCAACCGATGCGTATCGCGGGTATCCGGCAAACGCCTCATCCCCGCCGTCGCCGTTCAGTGCCACGGTCACAGACTTTCGCGCTTCCGTCGCAATCAAATAGGTGGGCACAGCCGATGAATCGGCAAACGGCTCGTCAAACGTTTCCGCCAGGCGCGGGAGAATCTCCGCCACCTGGGGTTTCAGAATCAGCGACTGGTGATCGGTCTGAAACTGCTTCGCGATTTCGGCGGCGCCGCCGGTGCCCGAACCGTTTTCGAATCCGACGGAGAATGTTTTGATCCGTCGGCCTCCCTCAGCCGCAAGAGCCGCGATGGCGCTGGAATCGAGTCCTCCGCTGAGGAGCAGTCCCAGGGGAACGTCGCTGATCATCCGGATGCGGGTGGACTCGCGCAGATGCCGGAGCAGTTCGGATTTCGCGTCCTCGATCCCGATGGACCGTTTCGGCTCAAACGCGAGCTGCCAGTATCGGGTGATTTGCTTGATCCCGTCCGCGCGCGCGACGAGATAATGAGCCGGCGGGAGTTTCTTGATTGCCGCAAATACCGTGTCGGGATGGGGAATAAAGTTCATCGAGAAGTAGCGGTCGATCGACGCCGGGTGAAGATCGCGGGAAACATCCGGAGCCATCCGGACGGCCTTGATTTCGGACGCGAACGTGATTCCCCCGGCACTGGGCGCATAGTAGAGGGGCTTTTTGCCAAGCCTGTCCCGCGCGAGGATCAGCGTTTGGGATTCCCTGTCCCAGAGGGCGAACGCGAACATTCCGCGAAGGTCATCCAGAAAGGCAATTCCCTTTTTCAGGTAGAGCGCCAGCATGACCTCCGTGTCGCTTCGAGTCCTGAACCGGCCGCCCCGTTTTTCCAGATCCGCGCGCAGGTCGAGAAAATTATAGATTTCCCCGTTGTAAACGATCGTGACGCGCCCCGTTTCGTCCGACATCGGCTGCCGGCCGCCGGCCACATCAATAACGCTCAGCCGCCGCATCCCCAGCTCGATCGGGCCGTCGGAATAAAATCCTTCATCATCCGGTCCACGGGGTTTGAGGCAGTCCGCCATCCGCCGGAGGATGTCCCGGCCCAGCGGCGACGCGCCGCCAAAAGACAATTTACCGAATATGCCGCACATACAGATCCTTAAACGCTTCAAACACCGTTTCGCAGGACAACTCCGAGAGGGGCCTCAAATTTCCCGCGCCGTCGGCCGGTGGGCCGGCCATGACGCAGGCGGTGTGCATCGCGCCGTATCCGTATGGGCCGACCCGGCCGGCGTTATAGGGATGAAGCATGGCCAGTGTGGGAATCTGGAGAGCGAATCCCAGATGCATGAGCCCGGTGTCGGTTGTGATGAAAACGGTGGACCGCTCCAGCAACACCGCGGTCTGGCGAAGCGTGAGTTTTCCGGCGACGTTGATCAGCCGCGGGCAATCGTCGCGCAAAGAAACCGCCTCGGTGATCCGCCGGGCTTTGTTGATGTCGGCCGGTCCGCCGGTCAGACAGATGGAAAGGCGTGGCCAGGCGGCCAGTATTTTTTCGCAAAGGGCAACGAACGAAGATGCCGGCCAATCCCGGAATGCCAGGCGCGGGCTGTGATGAATCTGCACGGCCACCAGATGGTCAGTCGGCCCGGACCATGTTTTTTGAAACTCCCGCCGGTCATCCTCCGTGACCCTGTAGACGATCCGGCAGTCGCTCGCCTGCGCTCCGATGGCTTTAACCACGGCCAGCGTTTGAAGCACGCCCGGAAGGTTCGGCCAGTCGGGGACATCGACCGGGACGTTTACCAGAAAAGGAAACACCGTGCTCTCCCGCCGGCTGACAACCGCAGGCGCTCCCGAAAGATAGGCCAGCGGCCAGATGTCCGGATCGTTGGCTCTCAGAACGATTGCCACTCTCGGCCGGATCAGCGCCTCCGGCGCTCCAAGTGCCGGCGTCTCCGACGCCGGCCGGTCGGACTGGACCGCGCGGAGCGTTTTAAAAAAGCGGAATGGATTTTTCCGGTGGGGAATCAACCGGTCGATCCAGGGATTCGCCGCCAGAAGGTCTTTGCGTTTCTCATGAACCACCACCGTCACCCGGGCCATTGGAAAACTTTCCTTGACCGCCCGGATCGCGGGCGTGTCGGACAGAGTGTCGCCGATGCCCGCGGTGCTGAAGATGAGAATGGATGACGCGCTCGACCGGAGGTCCGACGCCAAAGAATCCGGCGCGGGCCGGGGCCGAAAATGGGAATAGAATCGAAACAGCCAGACCAGAAATGCCGTGAAAGGTCTTTTGAGAAACAGGCCAATCAGGTCTTTCAATTTTTCCCGCTCACCCGTCGATACAGATCTTCATACTGCGTCACCATCCGATCCCAGTCAAACAGTTCCGACCGACGGTAGGATTCTTCACCCAGCCTGTCCCGCAGCGGCTTGTCCTGGATGACCCGCCGGATGGCGCCGGCCAGCAGGAGGGGATCTTCCGGCGGCACCAGGATGGCGGACCGATCGTCCTCCAGCATCTCGGCATTGCCGCCCACACGGGTGGCCACAATCGGCAGGCCGGCCGCCATCGCCTCGAGTAGCGCGTTCGAAAACGGTTCCCGTCTGGACGGGCACACGTAGGCCAGCGCGCCCTCCAGAAGCTGCTGTTTTCTCTCGCCGCTGACTTCGCCCATCCACCGGACACGATTTTCAAGGGAGAGTTTGATGGTCAAATCCATCAGTTCCAAATATCGCGACCCGCCGCCCGCGATGACCAGCCGGATGTCCGGGATGTCCGTCGCGATGTCATAAAATGCCCTGAGCAGCAGATCATATCCCTTCTTCTGGCTCAGGCTTCCCAGGGACAATACGTAGGGCGGCTCGCGCGTCGATGCCGCGGGCGCCACCGGCCGGACTGGGGATCTTTGGACGCCGTTGTGAATGATTTCGACGCGGGTGTCCGGAAGGCCGAGTCTGAGCAGCTCCGATTTCAAAGACTGTCCCTGAGCCACAATCCGGTCGGCCTTTTGGAGCGACTGAGTCATCCGCCGTTCCAATCTGGGATTTTGACGGATCCATTCCCCTTGAAGAATGTCCGATCCGTGCGGCCGGACAACCATCGGCACCTTGATCATCCATTTGACCGCCGCGCCGACATAGGCGGCCGGATAGGCGCCGTGGCAATGGAGGACGTTATACCGGGTGCGGGCGAATTCCAAGAGGAGCCACGGAACGGTCTGCCGGACGCCGATGCGTTTGGATATCGGGCGGCTGTATCGTCTCAACCGGTAGACCGTGTCGATGTGATTGTTTTTTCCCCGGACAAACGGCGCCCACACCACGACCGTATGCCCCCGCCGGGTCAGACTGTCCGCAAGACCGTGGAGGATGATCTCCGATCCGCCGATCGTCGGGAAAAAGGAAAAGGTGTAAAAGCAAATTCGCATGGATTACCCTGTCCGGCCGCTTCTTGCCAGAACCGCCCAGGCAAAAACATCCTTTTTCATGAGCGGGTCAAACAGGAATGACAGAAGATACAGCGCAAAAAAAATCGGGAGCGTCAGCGGGACGCTCCAGAAATGCCGGCATGGTTTGGGAAGGAAAAAGGCGAGTTTGTGAACAAGATTGAATCCCTTTTCCCCCACGCGCATGCACAGAAACGAAAAAAGTCCGCCGATCGGGTTCGTCTCCATCAGCTCAAATCCGGCGGTTTCGAGAAGGTATCGAATGCCGTGCCGGGTATACCGGTAGTAATCGTGCGGCTCGTAATGCAGCGGCCACAGCATGGGAACCGTCAGATACAGAATTCCACCCGGCGCCAACACCCGCCGGATTTCCTGAAGACACTGATCCGGCTGGGGAACGTGTTCGAGGACCTCGGTGCAGATGACGCTCTGAAAGGCGCCCGTTTCAAACGGCATTTGCCGGGCGTTCGCCACAATTGCCGGCCGCAGTCTCATGTCGATGTCCATGGAGAGGATCCGCCCGGCCGGCATATGCCGCCGAAACGGGCCTGATCCCGATCCGACATCGAGGATGGGGCATCGGAGGCGCGGCACAACCCGCCGAAACTGGCGCGCGAAGAGTTGTTTTCCGATGAAGAATTTGTAGCGGTTCAAATCAACCACGGCCTACGATCCCTTCGGTTCCGGCCGGCACAATCGGATGATCGTCTCCGCCGCATCCGGAAGGTCCCGCACGATGTAATCGGGCTGCGCGCCGCCGGCCGAGTCGCCGCTGTAGGGCCGCCGGATCAAAATCGTCGCGCATCCGGCGTTTCGGCCGGCGCCGACGTCCCGCTGGTGGTCTCCGACCATGAATCCTCGCGCGGGATCGATATCGAATTCGCGCGCCGCGCGCAGGATGAGCCCCGGTTTGGGCTTCCGGCAGTCGCAGTTGTCCGGATCGTCGTGCAAACAGGTATAGATGCCGTCAAACGGAAACCCGCCGGCGAGGCGGTCATGGATTCGTCGAAGCTGGAGAGGATCGAGTTTGCCGCGTGCCACATCGGGCTGATTGGTGACCACAAAGATCAATAGCCCCGTGTCGTGGAGATGCCGGAGGGCCTCTTCAACGCCGGGCATGAATTCAAATTCCTCCGGCGTCGTCAGCGTCATGGGTCTGCCGTCCGGGCCCAGTTCGACCTTATTGATGACTCCGTCCCGATCAAGAAAAACGGCGCGGCGGCTAAGAGCCTGTATCAAAATGGCCGGCGGGGCGGGAACCTATTTGTCATTTTGTTACAGGCTCTAAGTACATCGAATGCGCTCGGCCAGGCGAAACGTCACCAGATGGTGCAGGACGACGTGGAACGACTCCACATGGGGTGTTGTGTTGTAGGGAACCACAACGCAGACGTCCGCCATCTCTTTCATCGCGCCGCCGTCGAATCCGGAAAATCCCAGCGCCTTGCCGCCCCTGCTTTGCGCGTACTGCAGGGCCTTCAGGAGGTTCTGGGACCACAACCCCGCCTTGTCCTTGCCCGAACCCCCATGGACGCTCAGGGCCAGCGCCACGTCTCCGGTCTCGAAAAAATTTTTCATCTGTTCCACATAGACATTGTCCCAGCCGTCGTCGTTGGTGAGAGCGCTCACCCACGGAACGCTGTCCACCAGGCTCATGACCTTGATCCGTCTCTTCCCCTCGATCGACGTGCACTTGTTGAGGTCGGCCGCGAAATGCGACGCGGTCCCGGCCGACCCGCCGTTTCCGAAAATAAAGATTCGTCGGCCACCGGCCCACGCCTCGTACAGCGACTCGATCACCCGGTCAATGTCCTCCCGGCTGATCTCTTCGGAAATCTGTTTGATCCCCGCCAAATAGGATTCGATATACTCCCTGTTTTTCATGTCCCTTGAAGAATAGCCATCCCCCGCCGGTATTTCAATTGGTTCGCTCAGCAAGATGCCGGACGAGTCTGGCGTGAAGCTCCGGCGTGTCGATGCCGTAGACCGCTGCCCGAAGGGGATAGGCTTGGAGGAAGAAGTGATTCCGGATCAGTTCCGGAAAAATGTCCCGGCCAAAATCAACCGCCCGCCCGGCGGGAATGACCGGGATGACTTTCGGTTCCAGCACGTAGACGCCGGCGTTGGCCAGCCGGCCGACATCGATCTCGGGGTCGGGTTTTTCGACAAAATTGAAAATCCGGCCGCTGTCATCCGCCTGAACGATCCCGGATCGATGCGGCTCCTCGCAGGAAAATACCGCGATCGTCGCATCCGATTTCGACTGTCGATGCGATCGGATCAGGTCCGGCAAATCCAATTCGACGTAATTGTCGCCGTAATACACCAGAAAAGTCTCCGTAAACTCCGCCGCTAGCTTCAAAACCGCTCCCGCAGTGCCGAGCAGGTCCGGCTCGAATGAATAGGTCAGCCGGATGTTGTGCCGGCCGCCGTCCCTGAAATAATTCTGGATGACTTCGGGCCGGTGGTGAAGATTGACGACAATGTCCGCGATCCCCGCCGCACGGATTTGCTCAAAAATATGCTCAAGCAGCGGCCGGCCGGCGACGGGCATCATGGGTTTGGGGATGGTGTCGGTATGGGGTTTGAGCCGCGTGCCCCTGCCCGCGGCGAGAACCATGGCTTTCATTACCGCGGCGCGTCCTCCGGCGCGTCGGTGACGCGGTAATTGAGAAAATTTGAAATAACCTTGGTCCCCTCGAAATCAAAGCGGTATCGCATTTCCCGCAGTCCCCGATCCCTCATGGCCTTTCGAAGCCGGTCGGGTTTGCCGTCGCAATAAAACACGAAAAACCCGCCGCCGCCGGCGCCCGTGATTTTTCCGCCAAGCGCCCCGCTTTTTTTCGCCAGATCGTACAACTCGTCAAATCGCCTGTCGGAAATTTTTGTCGAGAGTTTTTTCTTGTATCGCCAGTGCTCGTCCATGAGAAGTCCAAACCGCGTGAGGTCCCCGGATTCGATCGCCTCCCGGATCCGGAATCCAATTTCCTTGATCCGCTGAAGACTTGAAACAACCTTATTCTCCCGCTTCTCTGTCGCCCGGCTCTGTTCGGACAGGATATCGAGCGCGTTTCGCATGGTGCCGGTGAAGAAGAGCAGCATGTGTTTTTCGAGGTCATCCACGGTTTCACGGCTGACCTTGGCCGGCGTGACCGTCACTTTTCCCGTTTTGGAAATGTCCAGAACCGTCAGCCCTCCGAATGCCGCGAGGTACTGGTCCTGTTTGCCGATGGGTTTTTTCAAAGTCCGAATCTCAATCGCACAGGCCTCCTCGGCCAGATCCTTCAGGGACACGAAATCCCGCCGGAGGGTATGAAGGGCGTTCAGGAGGCCGACCAGATAACAGCTGGATGATCCAAGCCCCGTGCCCGCCGGGACGTCGGCCATGGAGACGATCTCGACGGAATTTCGGAATCCGACCCGTCGAAGCGCCTCCCGGGCCAGATCGTGCTGAACCTGGCCGACCGAACCGACCATTTCGGTTTTGGAATATTTCAGACGGATGAGATCGTCGACGATCGGCTGGTTGACGCAGATGAACATGTATTTATCGATTCCCGCGCTGAATACAAACCCGCCCTCCCGCCGGTAAAACGACGGAAGGTCCGTCCCGCCGCCGCCCAGCGGGATGCGAAATGGGGTCCGGGTAATGATCATGTCGTCCGGCCAAGCCCGGCTGCCCCGAGGCGGGCCTCCGTTTCAATTTTGCTTTTCAAATAGTCCACGGTCAGGCGTAATCCCTCCCGGATGGCGATTTCCGGTTTCCAGCCAAGCGTGAGCGAGTCAGCGAGGTCGGCGAGGGTGGCGTCGGCGTCGTTGGGCAGAGGCGCCTGGTGGATGGGTTTTAGGCCGGTCTGAAGAATATCCTCGATGAGCCGGAAAATGTCGTTCACGGAATAATTCGATCCTGATCCCACGTTGTACGTCCGGCCGCTGGTCCGGGCGTCTTTGAGGACCAGCAGGTGGAATCGGTTCACGTCGTCCACGTAAATAAAATCCCGCCGCTTTTCGCCTGTGCCGTAGATCACGGGCGCATCGCCTTTTAGCATCTTCAAAATAAACGCGCTCATGACCGGCGGGATCACCCGGCGAAAATCCTGGGCCGGCCCGTAGACGTTGAAGTACCGGAGGATGGTCACATTCAATCCGAAATACCGGTGATACGTCTCGCAAAAGAGCGCGCCACCGCGTTTGCTCACCGCGTACGCGCCCTGCGGGTCGATCCGCTCGATCCTCGACGGCAGGTCCGGGACTCCCTCGTATTCGGCCGAGGAATCGGCATAGACGAACTTCCGCACCCCGGCCAGCCGCGCCGCTTCGAGGACGTTGGCCGTGCCGCCGACGTTGATGTCGGCGGTTTCGACCGGATTGTGAAGACAATCCAGCAGACAATTCTTCGCCGCCAGATGAAAGACGGCGTCCCGGCCTTGAAAAAGCGGATAAATCTCTTTGGACCGGATGTCGGCCTGACGCAGATCGACCCCGGCCGGAACATTTTCCCGTGTTCCCGCGGACAGGTTGTCAATACCGACGACCACATGGCCCGCCTGGATCAACGTCTGGGCAAGGTTGGATCCGATAAACCCGGCCACGCCGGTCACCATAATGTTCACGAGCCGCTCCTTTCCACGAGCGCGAACAGCCGTATCCCGAACGGAAGGCTGAAGCACCTTCCCAGTTGCCAATCCACGGCCATCGCCAGAGCGCCCAGATACCCGATCGGGCCGCCGCCGGCCCCGCCGCCACTGAGATTTTTCATGACGTGATGCCGTTTCTCCTCAAGGCTCTTCCCCTTCATCTTCCACTGGCCGATTTTTTTTACGACAAAAAACGGGGGGAACAATACGGTTCCCATGTAATTTTCCCGCACGATGTCGAACCCGGCCAACCGGAGTTTATCTCGAAATTCGGTCCGGTCATACCGTCTCACGTGCTGGTGGACCTCGTCGAAATAGTCGTACAGACCGGGACACGCGGGAACCATGAGAAACGCCCGCCCATCCGGTTTCAACATCCGGCGGATTTCCCGCATCGCCTGGATGTCTTCCTCGATATGTTCCAGCACGTTGACGCAGCTGATGGCGTCAAAACGTTGATCAGCAAACGGCGCCCGGCACAAATCAAACTGCGCAAGACACGCATCGCGGCTTCGGCCGGCGTCGGAGACGCCGGCACTTGGGACACCGGCGGTGCTGCCTCGGCCGCGGATCTTCCGCAGACCGGCCAGGATCGCGTCCGCGCCGATCGATCGGATTCCGGGAAATGTCCGCCGCACATCGTCCAGAAGCCAGCCCGTCGAACAGCCGGCTTCCAGATACGCGGCATTGGGCCGGCTCAGACGGTCCGACAAAGACCGGATCGCGTTCTTGCGGGACGCCACGTCGAGATAATGGTTGTGGCTGGACTCCTCGAGCATGTCCTCATGGTCCGCCGACCAGTGTCTCGACGGGATTTTAACTTTTTCCGGCATTGTCCGTCACGGGATATATCCGGTATGTCTGGTTTTCATAAAGTGGAGCTTCCTGGAATCGGTCCAGTCCCCTGCCGGGCCCGCTGCGGAGGACAATATAGTGACAGCCGTATTGTCTCGCCGTATCCAGTATTTTGCGCGGATCTTTTGAGTCCAGCGCTTCCCGGACCGCGCCGGAGCGACTGAGCCACTCCCGGACTCGACCGGGTCCCGCGCGGGTGAGCATGGATCCGTCCTTCCAGCCGACGACGATCGATCGTTCGGCGTAAAAACGGAAATCGTAGTGGGGATGGAAAAAAAGATCGTCGGCCCGGGTGTGCCGGCGGACCCATTCGGCCAGTTCCTGAAGATCGGCCTTCCTCCGGGTCTCCCGGGTCCACACCTCCAATCGCTTCTCCGAATGCAGGCCGCTTTCCCGGAGCGCCTCGCGAACGATTTGTCGGCCGGGAAACTCTTTTTGAGCAAAGAGCAACAACACCGCCGCCAGAATCGTCAGCCGGGACCTGCGGCGGTCGATGGCGTCCGCCAGGAAAAAAGACGTGAAAACAAACAGCGGCAGATAAATGAAGCTCGTCCAGCGCATTGGCTCAAGGCCGATCACCGGCGGCCGGTTGGTCAGGTGGCTTTGGGTCTGAATAGCGGCGCTGACCACGATCGGGACAATCAGGGCCGCGGCCGCAAAGACCCAAAAAAATCTTTCAAATGCCGGCGTCTCTGACGCCGGCCGTTGTCCAGGCCGGCCGCGACTGCGGCCTCGGATCGCCAGGGCGCTGAAACACAAAAGCGGCAGCGCGTCCAGGAGAAAATTCCGCAGACCCTTGAGCGAAACCGGAAGATACCCCCAGGCGGGGGAAAAAGCCGTCCAGAATTCATCCGCGGTGAGCGTTGGCCCAGCGCCCATGACCGGCGGGCGGGCATGGAGATACTGAAAGACAAACGGAGAAAATCCGGCGGCAAAGGCGGCCGCGGAAACGAAACCGTCAGACCATTTCCATCCGATGGATTGTCGAATGACCCAGACCGCAGCGCCCATACAGAGCATGATCCCCAGGCCGAGAATCGGGTGAAGATTTGAAAGCAGGCCCAGAAGAAAACAGGCCAGATACTGCCCCGATCGACCCAGGCGCATCCGCACCAGGATGTAAAGTATCCAGGGAACGCCCGCGAAAAACAGTTTCAACCCGACCATCGACTGGGCAAGGCCTATTCCGAACGGGTTGACCGAGAGGCACTGGCGGGTCAAGACCGCGCTCAGGGCGACGATCCAGCCGACAGACGCCTTTCCCGTCAACTGCCAGATGAGCAGATACATCCCCAGAAGAAACAGAAAATAGCTTGGAAACAACAGGAGGTTGTATCTCACCAGCAGGTCCTCTCCACGCGCGTCGCCCACCACCCAGGCCGCAAGCGCACGGTACCACGGGATGTAGAATTGGAAGTTTTTTTGGTCCGACAGAAAAAAGTCGAGAGGGTACAGTTCCGGATGGAGGTCCTTGAGGATCATCGATCCGAAAATGTGCTGGTCCGGGTCGGTGTTCGGATATCGCAGGGCATAGGCGGTGAGCAAAACCGCCAGCGCCAGACAGATGAGCACCCATCGGACCCAGTCGCGCCGTTGGGCGGTCATTCGGGGGGCCTGCCGCGTTTCATCCGATGGATCCGCCACTTGATGGCGATGATTTCCATGAAATTCCGGATGCTGCCCGAAACGGGTTTAAACCGGGTGTCGGGATCGTTGGACCAGTCGACCGGAAAGGACTGGATGGCGAAGCCGCGCTCGCGGGCGTATAGAAAAGTCTCGATGTCGAACATGAACCCCCGCGTTGAAATGGCCTGGAAAATGTCCTGATAGGCCTTTTGAGTAAACATCTTGAACCCGCACTGCGTGTCGGATATTTCAGGCAGGCCGATGGGGTGGGTGACGATCCAGTGAAATACGATCGATCCCATCCGCCGGTAGAGCGGTTGCTTTTTGAGAATCCTCGCCTGCGTCACCGCTCTCGTCCCATAGGCCATATCCACTCCGCCTTTGAGCAGCGCCAGGCCCCGGTCGAGGTTGTTGTAGGGAACGCACGTGCCGGCGTCGGCAAAAAGCGCGTATCGGCCCCGCGCCTCCCGCATGCCGGCCCGGACGGCCGCGCCCTTGCCGAGGTTTTCAGGCTGCCGGATGAAACGAATCGGTTTGTCCGGCGCCATCCGGTGGGCCGCTGCCTGGCCGACCTCGACGGTTCGGTCGCCGCTGGCATCGTCCACCACGATGATCTCATAGGAAAAGGGGCACTGATCGAGATACTGACAGGCCTGCGACAGGTCCCGCTCGATCTTCTTCTCCTCGTTATAGGCCGGTATGATGACGCTCAGCTCAATGTCGGCCGGCACCTCCTGACGATTCATGGTGGCCCTCACATAAATATAGGAAGAACAACACCGTCAAGACACTCCGGAGAATCTCGGCAAATCCCAACCGGTTGACACCTGATGATCGCCGTAGCTATAAGCGCAGTGGGCGCGGCCGATAAGGGATGAGGATTACAAATGGATGGAGTCGTAGTAACCACAAAACGCTTTCTGCCAAAATTTCTATTTTGCCTCTGGGAGTGCGGGACTCTGCTGCTGGGGAGGGTTTTATTGAAAAAGGAGGCGCGGCTTAAAGTCGCCCGGCTGGCCCATTTTCTGGGATTTCAACCCGACGTCATTCCCCGCGCGGAAAAAACGGACTACTGGGAGATTGGAGGATCGCCCGAGTCGCAAATTGCGCTGGGGTTTGGATCATCCAAGATTGGGGATACCTCCTTTCAAGAGATTGCCATTCTCAGCAGTCTCGTTCGGCATTTCCAGCCGAAAACCATATTTGAATTCGGAACCGCAAACGGGTTTGCAACACTGAACTTCGCTTTGAACTCCGGCGCTGAAACAAAAATCTACACATTGGATATCGGTCGGCCGGATGACATGGGTTCTTTGTTTAAAAAGAACTCCGCCCGCGAAAAAATCATTCAACTCCAGGGAGACAGTACATTTTTTGATTTCACCCCATATAAAAATTCTGTCGACTTCATCTTCATCGATGCCAATCACTCCCGCAAAAACGTCTACACCGACTCGCAGAGCGCCATCCAACTGATCGGCGACCGGAAGGGGATTATTTTGTGGCATGATTATTCGGCGTGGGAGGGTGTAACGGAAGCGCTTGAGGAATTGAGGCAAACGGATGATCGATTCAGGAAATTACGATGGATGAATGGGACCACGTTGGCCTGTTTGATGGTGAACGATCGATAAACGGTTTTTTCTGTGGAAAACAGCCTTGCGGTTAGGCCGGCGAACCGTTGCCATCCATGGCAATCGCCGGCACAGACCTTCCATGGTCTAGGCCGGCGAAAATCGATCGTCAAATCTCGAGCCACGAGATCGCCGTAATCCCGGGCGCGACTTTGAGCGCTCGCGGGTAGAGACCGATGAGAAATCCGAGCCGGCATTTGTAATCCGACATGAACGTACGAAGATGCCGTATGTCTTCCGGCCTTGGGACGGCGCTGTACTTGATCTCGATCGGAATCAGTTCCCGTTCCGTTTTCAGGATGAGGTCGACTTCCGCGCCGTATGTGGTGCGCCAGAAATAGAGTTGCCACGGTTTTTTGAGATAAGCGATGCGTTTCATGAACTCCAAAACGATAAATTGTTCGAACAGTCCTCCCATTTCCCTTCGCGAGATCGACCGGGCGTCCAGCGGAAGTCCGGCGCAGGCATTTCGGACGCCGGTGTCGAAAAAGTAGTATCGCGGCGTCGTCAACAGCCGTTTTCGGCCGCTTCCGACAAACGCCGGTACGGTCCGCGTGATGAGCGTGTCCTCTAGGATTTGAAAGTAGTTCTTGACCGTCGACAGCGGCAGGCCGCATTCCTGCGAAAGTTTCGAGAGATTCGGCGCCGTGCCGGATTCCAGGGCGGCCAGTTCGAGAAACCGCGCAAACCCCCCCAGATTCCGGGTCAACGCCTCCGCGCGAATCTCCTCTTGAAGATACCCTGAAGCGTATGACCGGAGGAGGTCAACGCGTACATCAGACCTGGCGCTCAGGATGCCCGGCAACGTTCCCAGCGCCAGAAATTCCTCCAGCCTCAATCGACCGGGCGTCGGAGATTGCAAACATTTCATCGGAAGGATTCTCTGGCGGATCACCGGCCGGATTTCCGGCACGGCCAGCGCATGGAGGAAATAGTTCAGCACTCGACCTGGAAGGAGATTGGCGCCCTGCCGCCGGAGCTTTCTGGCGGATGACCCTGTCAGATAGATTTTGACTTTGCCCTTGAATCGGTCAAGCAAACTCTGGCAGTCCCCGATCAGTTCCGGAACCTTCTGGACCTCGTCGATGAAAAGCGTCACAGGTCCCTGCTCAAGCGCCGCCTCGACCGCCTCCAGTATGGTTCTCGGATATTTGGCAATCTCTTCAAACGTCCTCGTCTCCTGAAGCCGGTACCGCAGAACCTCCCCGCGTGTTCGCTGCACAACGCTTTCAATCAAGGTAGTCTTGCCCGTCTGCCGGGGTCCAAGGAGCAGAACCCCGTAGGGGCTTTTGATCCGCCGTTCCATCTCCGGCGCCAGCACGCGCGGAAACATCGCCGGTTCCATGGAACTAGTATATCAATTAGTTGTAAATATTCAATGCTAATCTACAAGTTCTTACAACTGAATATTGCGCTCCCGGTCCTCCCGCCAAGGGTCTCTAAAAGTCACCTTCGCGTCGGTCTCGGATCAGCGCGGGTATGAGGGCGTCGACCGCTGCCGCCAGCAGCGGCCACGTGTAGACGTAGAGGATCAGGATGTTTCTCATTTCCCGGATTTTTCCGAGTGAAAACTGCAGCCCGGGCCAGATGATGAAATGGGACACGATCAACACCTTCAGCGCCAGGGCAACCCGGCCGGGATGGCGGAGTAGATACAGGATCGGAATGCCAAAAACGGCAAGGTAGAGCGGGATGGTCACGGGAAGATGCCGGATATTGTCGAGCGGTGTGTATCCGTTCCATGGCCGGGGGCCGTAGTAGAGTCTCGGAAAGATCTGTCCGACCGCCCCCACCAGCCCTCCCAGGACAACCAGCATCGCCGCCGCCCTCCAGTTTTGCCCGCGCATCATCGCCAGGATGCCCGCGCAGATCGGCACGAACACATGTTTTTCCCAGACAAATCCCGAAACCAGCAGGCTGATCCAGAATCCGGCTGGATAGCGCCCATCGAGAACGTACTCGGTCAAAACGATCGCCAGCGCCATTCCGAACATGTCTTTGGGCTGAAAGATATTGTCGTACCAGAGGACCCGGCTGATGGCGATGAAATAATAACAGGCCAGTCCCGCGCCCAGCGGCGACGAGCCCCGCCGGCACAGCCGGTACAGGAGCGGGATCATGATCAGCGCGCCCAGGGAATAGTAGGCGACATAGAGGTGTGAGAATCCCATAGCGGTCTGCCGATCGGGGGCCAGAGCCCGAAAGGCCAGTTCGAGGAGATGGCAGTGCGCGTACATTTGATGCTGTGGCGGCGAGTCGGCCTGGCCCGCCAGGACCAGCCCGTGGAGTTTCAACTGGGTTTCAGCGTATTTCAGATTGTAGGGTAGAAAGACCTTGTATAATTTCCATGCGAAGACCGCCATGAGAAGAACGATCAAAAGGTAATCGATCCGAAGAAGAGTTCCGCGCGTCGAGCCGCCGTCTCCGCCGCCTGCAGGTTCGGAAAAAAAATTCCGGATGGAATCCACCGCGTTCACCGCCATCGCCTTCTAGGAATTCGCCGGTTGACCGTGCGGTCCTGGCGGCCGGCCACCCGACACTTTTTGCAGGAGAAACTGGCACCAGTAGGACAGGACGCATCCGATCATGCAAAAACCGACGTAGAAAGCGACCCATTTACGTCCCGTGGCGGCGGACTGGCCGACCCGGTTTTTGTAGTTGACCGGGATTTCGATGAAGCGGAGCCTGCTCATGAACAGCAAACAGAGCAGTTCCGCGTTGAAATGGAGCCCGCCCACCGTGAACAGGGGATTGAGCCGGTCCAGGGCTTTTCGATTAAGCAGTTTGTAGGTGCATCCCATGTCGGACGGCTGCATGCAGTTGAACATCAATCCCGCGACCTTGGCCACCAGGATGTTGCCCCACCTGAGAAACCAGCCCATGTTCGCGCCTTCCCAGATCAGCAGCTTGCTGGTGCGCGTCCCCAGGACAACGTCAAAATCGTCGCTGTAGGATAGAAACTTGATCAGATCGTTCGGAATGAACGTAGCGTCCGGCTCGCACACCACCACCAGGTTTCCCGTGGCGGCAAGGAGTCCGCATCGGTTGGAAAAACCGTATCCCTGTCTGTCTTCGAAGATTTCCGTCGCCCCGGTCCCGGCGACCTCCTGGGATGTGCCGGCGGCGGCGTTGTTGTTGACGACAAAGATGTCATCCACAAACCCGGTGTCATAAAATTCCTTGATGCACTGGCGGATGGAATCCTTCTCGTTGTAGGTCGGCAGGACAACCGATACCGTTTTCCCCTTCCACATGCCCGCAGTTGCCGGTCCTAAACCGTGAGGAGACTCATCCGTCTTTCCGGGCCCAGTCGTATGGAATTTTTTTTGTATGGGCCGGCAGCCGGTATTCGTCCGGCTGGTGGCGGTTGTAGGCTTCGTCCGGGATATTGATCACCAACGCCTCTTCGGTCGAAACGCACTTGAACCCATGGTAGACCCCCTTGGGAATCTTGACCAGAAGCGGCTGGTACTCGCCGAGGAAAATTTCCTGAACTTTCCCGCGCGTCTTTGATGTTTTCCGGCTGTCATACAGAACCAGCTTCATCATGCCCTTGAGGCACGCGAAATGGTCCGCCTGCAGCTTGTGATAGTGCCACGCCTTGACCACGCCGGGATAGGCGGTCGTCATGTACACCTGGCCGAATTTGACAAATCCCTCCTCGTCGCACCGGAATACCTCCATGAGCCGGCCCCTCTCATCGCACATCAGTTTCAACTGCTTGATCCAGCTTCCCTCAATCATCCGTCTTCACCTCGCCCCTTTCTTTTTCCACCGCCCGCCGTATTGCCTCTGAAAATAGGCTTTGAACGCCGCATTCCGCTTCACCGTCGGTTCCCACCACCGCCGGTTGTCCCGGTACCAGCGGGCCGTGTGGACCAATTCCCGCGCGAAGTCGGGATGGGATCGCGTCCAGCCCAGCTCGGACCGGATTTTCCGGTCATCCAGCGCGTACCGGCGGTCGTGACCTTCCCGATCCTTTACGTACTGAATAAGGGACAGGGGCCGGTCAAGCGCCCGGATAATTTTTCGGACGGTCCAGATATTTTCTCTTTCACATCGGCCGGAAATGTTATAGACCTCGCCCGCCTTCCCGCGCCGGGCCACCGTCCAGATCGCGCGGGCATGGTCTTCCACGTGCAGCCAGTCCCTCACGTTTCGGCCGTCCCCGTAGACCGGGATGGGTTCTCCCGCCAGGGCGCGGATGATCGTGAGGGGGATGAGTTTTTCCGGGAACTGGCGCGGGCCGTACGTGTTGCTGCCGCGCGTGATCGACACCCGGAGGCCGTACGTCGAACAATAGCTGTAGGCCAGGCGGTCCGCGCCAAGTTTGGAAGCCGAATAGGGATTGGTGGGTCGGACCGGGTCGGTTTCGCGGAATTTGCCTTTCAGGATCGACCCGTAGACTTCATCGGTACTCACCTGCACAAAAAATTTCACCTTCGCCTGGCGCGCCGCCTCGAGCAAAACGTACGTGCCGAGCATGTCGGTGCGGACAAATTCGCCGGGATTGAGAATGGACCGGTCGACATGAGTTTCCGCGGCCAGATTGATGATGCCGTCGACATCGTCGGCCGCCCCGGCAACGGTTTTAGCGTCACAGATGTCGCCCTGGATGAACCGGTACAGGCGGCTTTGGCCGGCTTCGCACACATTTTCAGGATTTCCGGCGTAGGTCAGCTTGTCCAAATTGACGACCGCTACACCTTTTGAAATCAACAATCGCACCACATGGCTGCCGATGAATCCGCAGCCACCGGTCACCAGGACCTTCACAACTGGATTTCTCCCTGATCCCCCACCATCATCCGGAAACTGCCTCCCCGCAGGTTGTCCCGTTCGATCTGGACGCCGCGTCCGAGGAGGCTGTCCGTTAGAGGCCTGGGCAAATCGGCCAGGGTGACGTCTTCCATGAGAATGCTGTGATGAATTTCGGTTCGCACGATTTTGGCGTTGGCCGCAATCGAAGTGAATGGCCCGATTGCGGCGTCCTCGATCAGGCCGTTTTCGCCGATGACACAGGGCCCGGTGATCCGCGACTTCACAACCCGGGTTCCCTTGCCGATTCGCACAGGCCCATGAATGACCGACTGAACGATGTCGCCGAGGATTTCGTCGCCGGACATTTCCTTGAGGACGAATCGATTGGCGTCGAGGAGGTCCTCTTTTTTCCCGGTGTCTTTCCACCACTGCTCGATTTTCTGGTAGACAATCCGCCGTTTTTCGTCCAGAAGCATCTGGATGGCTTCGGTGATCTCCAGTTCGTTTCGCCAGGATGGCTTGAGTTTGGGAATCACGCGGAGGATTTCGGAGTCGAAGAGATAAACGCCGACCAGGGCGAGATTGGATGGCGGAACTTTCGGCTTTTCGATCAGCCGGACAATCCGGTCACCCGCCAGTTCCACCACGCCGAATGCCGACGGATTGGGCACCGGGGCCAGAAGCAGCAGCGCGTTGGGTTGCTCGCGCAGGAACCGGTCGACGAGGGGTTTTAAGGGATCTTTGATGAGGTTGTCCCCGAGAAACATGAGGAACGGGTCCTGGCCGAGAAAATCCCGGGCGGTCCAGACGGCGTGCGCCAGTCCCAGCGGCGCATCCTGGGGAAGATAGGTGACCTCAATGCCTAACGCATGGCCATCCCCGACCGCCTCCCGGATTGACTGGGCGGTGTCCCCCACGATCATGCCGACCTGCCGGATCCCGGCCGCGGCGAGGGCTTCCAATCCGTAGACAAGAATCGGTTTATTGGCGATCGGGATCAGTTGTTTGGCGGAGGTATGGGTGATGGGTCTCAGCCGCGTTCCCTTGCCGCCCGCCAGGACCAGCGCTTTCATTTTCATCAGTAAGCGTATCTAACTGATTGCGCCCATTCTTGCAAGGCAAGTCTCTTGACAAAATAACCCTCCTCTTTAATAATTAGGGTGTATGCTGGTGACGCTGGTTGAAGTACCCAAGTTTGCGTTCCCTCTGAACCACGCATCCAATGTGGTCATTCCGCCGCTGGGAACCGCCTATATTGCCGCCGCTCTCGAGGAAGCCGGGCATCAGGTGCAGGTCGTCGATGCCATCGGCGAGGGCATGACCCAGTACACCCAATTCGGGCCCATCTATCTTCGCGGGCTGACGTTCAAGGAGGTGGCGGACCGGATCGACCGGAAGACGGACATGATCGGCGTGAGCAGCATGTTTTCGTGTCAGTGGCCGGCGACCCGGAGACTGATCGAGGCGGTTCGCGAGTCCTTTCCCAATCGTCCGATCGTCCTTGGCGGAGAACACGGATCGGGAATGCCGGAGGTGGTGTTCGATCAATCGAGCGTGGACTATATCGTGGCGGGCGAGGGCGAGGAAACGGCTGTGGAACTCGCGGAGCATATTTCCTCCCACAAAACCCCCATCGAACAGGTGACGGGGGTATTCTGGCGCAAGAACGGCAACGGATCCTTTGTCAAAAATCCGCGCCGGGGCAGGCTCAAAAATGATATCGATGCCATCCCGGAACCGTCCTGGAAGCATTTCCGCATCAACGACTACATCAATATGGGTCAGCCCCACGGCGCCGTCAAAGGCCGGTACATGCCGATGCTGGCCACTCGCGGCTGCCCCTACCAGTGCACCTTTTGCACCAGTCCCCAGATGTGGACAACAATATGGGTCGCGCGGGACTATCGGAAAGTTGTGGATGAGATGGAAAAGTACATGCGCCAGTACGATGCCACGGACTTTCATTTCGAGGATTTGACGGCGATCGTCAAACGCAGCTGGATACTGGAATTCACGAGCGAGATCCTGCGGCGCGGCCTCAAAGTCACCTACCAGATCCCGTCGGGGACCCGGAGCGAGGCGATCGACGGCGACGTGGCGCGGGCGCTCTATCAGAGCGGGTGCACCGATTTCGCCTACGCGCCCGAATCGGGGGACGAGCGGATCTTGAAGATCATCGACAAGAAGGTGAAGCTGTCGAGTTTGCTGAAATCCGCCGACGCGTCGATTTCGCAGGGGATGAGCATCAGCATGAACATCATCGTCGGATTCCCGTTCGACGACTGGGAGAGCATCTTCAAAACGTACGCCTTCATCGTCAAATGCGCCTGGCATGGATTTTCGGGCGTGAACATTAACGCCTATTCGCCCCACCCGGGAACCAAAATATTCCATGACCTGGTGAACGCCGGCAAAATCCCGAAATTCGACGATAACTATTTTCTCAGCCTCTTTACGTCGCAGAGTTTCTTTGTCAAGAAGACATCCTATAACACGCGCTTTTCCTCCCTCCAGACAACGCTCATCATTCTGCTTGGGTTTTTCCTCTTCTACTCCATCTATCTGTCGATCCGGCCCAAACGCATTTACTATCTCTTCAAGAGTTTCTTTCAGCAGGATTCTTTCAACAAGACAACCGGCTTTGCCAGAGCCATGGTCCGGGAGATGGGCCGGGTCTGGCAGTTCCGCCGGAGCGTCAAGAAATACAGACTCGCTTAGAACACCCCCCTTTTATTTTCGATTCACCGGTTTGACTTGGCCCTTGGGATTGACTATAATCCCCCTCAATTCATGAGTGTGGATCAGATGTATGGATGGAGCATGCCGGTTGCGGCCTCGACCTATGCGGCGAGTCTGGATCGACAGCTCAATATTTTTCACATTGCGATGGCGCTGATTTTTGTCTGTTGGGGCGTTTTTTTTACGTACTGCCTGATCAAGTACCGCGCCCGCCCGGGTTCCCAGGCTGTCTATTCACAGGGGGGAATTCTTGCGTCCATGGTTCCGGACGGCATCATTCTCGTCTTTGAAATGTTCATGATCTTCGTCATCGGTCTTCCGGTGTGGGCCCATGTGATGGAGACGTTGCCCGACGCCAAGGCGGCCAACGTCGTAGCGGTGCATGCCCAGCAGTTCGCGTGGAATTTCCACTATCCCGGCCGGGATGGGGTATTTGGCCGGACGGACATCAAACTGGTGAGTCCCGGAAATCCGATCGGGTTGGACGACATCGACCCGGCCGCCGCGGATGATGTCCTTTCGGTCAATCAGATGCCGGTCCCGATCGGCAAACCCACCCTTGTTTATCTCACGTCCATGGACGTCATCCACAGTTTCAATGTCCCGGCATTTCGGACCAAACAGGACGCCACGCCGGGTCTGAAGGTCAGGATATGGTTTGAGCCGACGATTCTCGGAGATTTTGAAATCGCCTGCGCGCAGCTGTGCGGACTGGGTCATTACCGGATGCGGGGCGATGTCAACGTCATGGCCCAGGATCGGTTCGACGCCTGGTACCAGAAAAAATTGGCCGGCAAGTCGGCCCAGTAGGAGACTCCATGCAAACACCGGCAACCGAAGGGCATGCGGTGGCGGGCGGACACGAGGCCCATCCGGAGTTGCCGTTTATCCGGAAATATGTTTTTTCGACTGACCATAAAATCATCGGCATTCAGTACATGATCACATCCCTTGTCTTTTTGCTCTCCGGCTTCGCGATGATGCTTCTGATGCGCTGGCAGTTGGCCTTTCCGGGCAAACCCATTCCGCTCATCGGCGCTTTTCTGCCCGAAACCATGGCGCCCGGCGGGGTGATGCTGCCCGAATTCTACAATATGCTCGGCGCCATGCACGGCACCATCATGGTGTTCCTCGGCGTGGTGCCTCTGGGTGTCGCGGCGTTTGGGAATTTCGTTCTGCCGCTTCAGATCGGCGCCAAGGACATGGCGTTTCCGTTTTTGAACATGTTGTCCTACTGGATTTTCCTGATCGGCGGGACGCTGATGCTGTCGAGTTTTCTTTTGCCGGGCGGCGCGGCGCAGTCGGGCTGGACGTCCTATTCGCCTCTGGCCGACCTGGCGGACGGTATCCTGCAGAAATCGGGCTGGGACGCGGTACTCACAGGCCAGACGATGTGGCTCATCTCGATGACGTTCATCATCACCTCGTCCCTCTTTGGCGCGATCAACTTCATCGTCACCACCATGAACCTCCGGGCCAGGGGAATGACCTGGATGCGTCTTCCGTTTTTCGTCTGGTGTCAGTTTGTCACCGCCATCCTGCTGGTCCTGGCGTTCCCGGTGCTTCAGGGCGGGGCGATCCTTCAGTTGATGGACCGGCTGGGCAAAGCCAATTTTTTTATTCCCGCGAATTTGATTTTTGGCGGCGCCCCGGTGGACCAGCCGGGCGGTGGAAATCCGTTGCTGTGGCAGCACCTTTTCTGGTTTTTGGCCCATCCGGAGGTGTATGTGTTGTTGTTGCCCGAATTCGGGATTGTGGCCGAGATTCTGGCCAGCGGCACGCGTAAGCCCCTTTTTGGATACAAGGAGCTGGTGATTTCGCTTTGCGCGATCGGGGGTCTGTCGTTTATTGTGTGGGCGCATCACATGTTTTTGAGCGGGATGCGGACGGACGTCACGAAGTTTTTCACCGTCACCACGATGTTGATTTCGATCCCGTCGGTCATGGTGCTGACCTGTTTTCTTCTGAGTCTGAGAAACGGTTCGATCCATTTCACCACCCCCATGCTCTTTGCTCTGGCCTTCGTTCCCATGTTCGGCATCGGCGGCCTCACGGGCCTTCCGCTGGGGTTTACGCCGACGGATATTTACCTGCACGATACGTTATACGTCATCGGCCATTTTCATTATGTGGTGGTGACGGGAAGTCTCATCGCGCTCTTTGCCGGGATTTACTACTGGTTCCCAAAAATGTTCGGCCGGACGATGAACGTGTTCTGGGGCAAGGTGCATTTCTGGATTTCGATCATCGCGATGAACGGCATTTTCCTGCCGATGATGGTTCAGGGTGTGTCGGGCGTCCTGCGCCGGCAGTATGATCCGTCTTTTCAGATCCACAACAGACCGACCCTGATTCTAAACCTGGTCATGTCCGGCTCGGCGCTGGTCCTGGCCCTGGCTCAGATTCCCTTTATCGTGAATTTTTTTCACAGCCTGTTCTATGGCCGGAAGGTGGAGTCGAATCCGTGGAAAGCGACAACCCTGGATTGGGCCGCGTGTCCCTCTCCGCCGCCCCACGGCAATTTCGCCGAGGAAATCACCATTCACCGCGGGCCTTACGAATACAGCGTGCCCGGCCACAAGACTGACTGGTCCCCCCAGCACATCGCGGACCAGCATCTGGTCGGCGGGCCGCGCCCGCAACAGCAGCAGGCGCAAGAGTAATGTCGGCCGCGCGTATTCCCTGGATACTCGATCCGTCGGACGAGCCGACGTCGACCGGAGTGCCGCATGGGAAGCTGGGGATGTGGGTATTTCTGGCGTCGGAAGTGATGTTGTTCGGGAGTCTGATCAGTTCCTACATTGTGCTGCGTCTGGGCAGTCCGCTGTTTATCATGCCTCCTCATGAGATGCTGGGCGTGCCCATCGCGTTTGTGAATACCTTGATTCTGATCATCAGCAGCGTGACAATGGTATTGGCGTTGGCGGCGATTCAACAGAATAAGCCCGGTCAGATGATCGGATACATGGCGGCCACGATTCTGTGCGGGCTGTTGTTTTTGGCGGTCAAGGCCTACGAATACCCGCACAAGTGGGTGGACCTGGGGATCACGATGTCAAGCGGTCTTTTTGGGTCCTTTTATTTCACGATGACCGGTCTTCATGGATTGCATGTTCTGGGCGGCCTGGCGTTCAACACCTATATCCTCATTCAGGGGGTACGAGGCAAATGGTCACCTCACCGATGCGAGCGAGTCGAATACGCGGGCATTTACTGGCATTTCGTCGACCTCGTGTGGGTCGTCCTGTTTCCGTTGTTGTATCTGCTCTGATGGAACAGCCCAAACACGCTCTGTCCGAGGTTCAGACAAGTGCCCAATCGCACGGTGACCCGCAGAAGATGGTGAGGGTCTACCTGGCCATTTTTGTGGCGCTGGCGATTCTGACGGTTCTGACCGTATGGGTCAATTCCCTCCATGTCACGCGCGTTACCGCCATTTCGATCGCGGCGTTCATAGCCCTGGTCAAAGTCACTCTCATTGCTATGTTTTTTATGCACCTCAAAGTTGAGGGCAAGTGGATATACGGTGTGGTGGTTCTGTCTCTCATCGCGATTCTGATTCTGATCTTCCTCATCTCGCCCGATATCGCCGGCATCCTGGGTGGAGCGCGGTCATGAGCCGACTCGCCGCTCTGGTGGCTCTCGTCCTGTCCGTAGGATCGGTATCCGCCATGGCCTGCCCGGTCTGCTACGGCGATCTGGAGCCGGACCAGGCTCGTGGATTTTTCTGGGGCATCGTGCTGCTGATGGTCTTGCCGCCCGCGCTCATCTTCTATATCGCCGGCCACGTCGTGTATCACTCCCGCCGCAAGAGCCGTGTCGATCTGTTGATCGAAAAAGCCGAAGCGATCATCCAAAAAGCGTAAGGCACTCCCGCCCGTTCGGTTGACAGGGAGGGACGGTTCGTAATAGAAGCACGCTATGGCCGAAGGGATGATCGAATCGCTTCCGGAATTTCTGGTGGTGCTGGCGACCTGCGAAACCGCCGATCAGGGTGAAACAATTGCCCGGGGACTTCTCGAAAAACGTCTGGCGGCCTGTGTCAACATTCTGCCCGGCGCCAAGTCGCTGTACTGGTGGGAAGGCAAGATCGATGAGGCGACGGAGTGCGTGTTGATCATCAAAACTCAGCAGGCCCATCTGGGAGCGCTGACGGCGGAGATCAAGCGGCTCCATTCGTATACGGTTCCCGAAATCATCGCGATCCGCGTCGAAGGCGGAAATCCCGATTATCTGCTCTGGCTCGCCGCCGGCGCCCCCTCCTCCGCGCAGTAGGACGTGCTGAAGGACATGCCGAAGGTCATGTACTTCCAGGATCTGATCGCAGCGATCAGCGCCTACTGGTCAAACCGGGGATGCGCCATCGTCCAGCCCGCGGGCCTGGAAGTCGGCGCGGGGACATTCAATCAAAACACATTTCTTCGATCCCTTGGTCCTGAGCCATGGCGTTGCGCATACGTGGAACCCTCGCGGCGACCCACTGACGGCCGATACGGTGAAAATCCCAACCGGCTCCAGCATTACTACCAGTACCAGGTCCTGTTGAAACCCGCTCCGTCGGACGTCCAGGAGGTGTATCTTGGATCCCTGCGGGCGATGGGAATATCCGAGCGGGAACACGATATCCGGTTCGTGGAGGATGACTGGGAATCTCCGACGCTCGGGGCTTGGGGGCTGGGCTGGGAGGTCTGGCTGGACGGGATGGAGATCACGCAGTTTACCTATTTCCAGGAAGTCGGCGGCATCAAACTGGATCCCATACCCGTGGAACTCACCTATGGCCTCGAACGGATCTGCATGGCGCTCCAGGGCGTCGACAACGTGTATGATTTGAAATGGAACCGTGAGGTCACGTACGCGGAGATGCACAAGCGGAATGAGTGGGAACAGTCGACCTATAATTTCGAGAAGTCCGATCCGGAGGTTTTATTCAAGTTATTTGACGTGTTCGAGACGGAGGCCCGCCGGTTGATGGCCGCCGGACTGGTGTTGCCCGGGTACGAATTTGTCCAGAAATGTTCCCATACCTTCAATCTTCTCGATGCCCGCGGCTGCGTCAGCGTGTCCGAACGAATGACCTACATCCTCCGCGTCCGGCAGCTGGCTTCTCTGGCGGCTCGAGGTTACCTCGCTCTTCGGGAATCCCTTGGCTTCCCGCTCGCGGCGCCTCATGCCTGATCAGGATTTTCTTCTCGAGGTCGGCACCGAGGAAATTCCGGCGCGGTTTTTGCCCCTGGCGACCGGGCAGCTCACCGAAAAAGTTGACCGCCTGCTGAAAGACCATCGGATCGGCCACGCCGGCGGCGGCATCCGGGTGTTCGCCACGCCGTGCCGGCTGGTGGTCCATGTGAGCAAGATCGAGCGCGTCACGGAAACGAGAGTGATCGAGCGCGCCGGTCCGCCCTGGGAGTCCGCGAGGGATTCAGAGGGCCGGCCGACGCCGGCGCTGCTGGGATTTTTGAAATCGGCGGGGGCAACCGAAAAAGAGGTTATCCAGGTACGGAAAAAAGATCGGATCTTCGTCGGTGTCCGGCTGAAGGAAAAAGGCCGGCCGGCGGCGCAAGTCCTGGCGGAACAGATTCCGGGCATTCTGACCGCGATGACTTTCCCAAAAACCATGCGCTGGCCCATGACCGGCGACGCACCGGCCTTTGCCCGCCCGGTCAGATGGCTGATGTGTCTTTTCCATGGCCGCCCGGTCCGCTTCCGGGCGTTCGGTCTTGTCTCGGGACCCAAAACCTGTGGAAACAAATTTTTCCATCCGGCATGGTTTCGGCCGGCGTCCGCGGCGGACTATTTTAAACGGCTCGAAAAATATCTCGTTCTTGTTTCAGCCGAGTCCCGCCGGGAGAAAATTGTGCTGGAATCCCGGCGCCTTCTCACAAAGCGGCCGCGGCGCCTCAAGACCGATATGCCGGAAGGACTTCTATCCGAGGTGGTGAATCTGACCGAATACCCGACGGTCCTCCTGGGATCGTTTGATCCCTCGTTTCTGTCCATCCCGGACGCGATTCTCAAAAGCGCGATGAGCCGCCACCAGCGGTATTTCCCCGTGTTCAGCCACGCCGGATCCCTGGCCCCGCACTTTCTCGTCGTCCGAAACGGCCCGCCGGATTCGATCCGCGGAGGCGGCGGGGTGACGGCCGGAAACGAGCGAGTTCTGACCGCGCGGTTTTCGGACGCGAAATATTTTTTCGAGTCGGATCAGAAAAAAAAGTTGTCGGACCGGATTGAGGGCCTGAAAAAGGTCGTTTACCTCGAAGGACTCGGAACTCTCCATGACCGCGCGCGCCGCATCCGCGACCTGATGGTGATTCTGCCGCCGAGGCTGGGCATCGATATCGATCTGGAAAATTACGGCGAATTGGCCTATCTGTGTAAAGCGGATCTGTTGACCGACATCGTCCGTGAATTTCCGGATCTTCAGGGACACATGGGCCGGATCTACGCCCAACTCGAAGGACTCCCGCCGGAAGTCTCCGCGGCGATCGCGGATCACTATCTGCCCAAAGGTCCTCAGGACGCTCTGCCCGAACAGCCGCTTGCCGCCCTTCTGGCGCTGGCGGACAAGCTGGAACTGTTGCTGGGCGCATTTTCGATCCGTCTCCGGCCAACCGCATCGGCCGATCCGTATGGACTGCGGCGCGCGTCGATCGGCATCGCCCGAATCCTGCTGGCCCGCGCCTGGCACCTGCCGCTGCGGAAACTGGCCGAGGACGCCGCGCAGATTTTTCCCGATCCGGCCGCGCTTCGCGGGGCCGTGCCGGACATCATGGAATTTTTTCGTGGCCGGCTGGAATCCCTCCTGCGGGAACAGCATCCGGCGGAATTCGTCTCAGCCTGTTTGCCGGTCTCGGATGATGCCTGCGAAATAGCGGGCAAGGTCGAGGCCATGCGGAAAGTCTCCGCGGAAGGAGGCGAGGCGTGGCTGACGCTGCTGCGCACCGCCAAGCGCGCGCACAACATCGTCAAATCCGAAAAACAGATTCCGCCGCTGGACCCTGCCCGGTTTCAGCAGGACGAGGAACGGCTGCTTCACGAGGCGTTTCTGGCCTGGCAGGGCCGCCTGCGCGCCCTGCCCGACCGGAAATACACGGACCGGCTGCGGTCCATCCTCCAGATGGCCGACCCGTTGCACCGGTTTTTCGAGAAAGTATTCGTCATGGTGGACGACCCGGCAGTCCGGAAAAACCGGCTGGCGCTTATCCTGACAATCAGCTCCGCGTTTCGATCCTACGCCGAGTTCGACAGAATCGCCGTCAGCGACTGACGTCGCCGCGCCGTAGAGCCTGATTTCCGAAGATGCCGCAGATTCCGCCGCCGGAAATGGATTCCGGAGATGTCACGACAAAAACTGTTTTCCAGGCAACGGTATCGGTCACCGCCATCACCTTCGCCGGACATCTCCTGGGCCTCGGCCGGGAGGCGGCGATGGCGGGCGTGTTTGGAGCGGGGCACCTGACGGACGCTTACCTGGTGGCGTTGATCGTTCCATCGCTTTTATCAGCGATTTTTGTCATCGGCCTTGGCACGGTGATGGTCTCGATCCTGGGAGAATACGTTTTTGTCGCCGCCCGGCGGTCTCAGCTACAGGAGGTCGTCTGGAGCATGTTTCATCTGGTGCTGGGATTCTCGGTTCTTCTGGCGCTGGCCGTCATTCTGATCATGCCGGCGGTTATCCATCTGATCGCTCCGGGATTTCAGCCGGAACAATGGGATCTGGCCCGCCGGCTGGTGAGGATCATGGGACTGGTGGTGATCTTGAACGCCCTGATCATCTGGTCCCAGAGCGTTCTGCAGATTTCCCAGAAATTCACGCCGCCGGCGCTCAGCAATATATTTTTTAATATCGCCATGATCTCCGCCATTCTGTCGAGCGGCTGGTTTGGCGGCATCATCGGCGTGGCCTGGGGGATGATCGGCGCCGCCGCGACGCAGTTTCTGGTCCAGATCCCCTCAGTCCTGAAAGCCGTCCCGCCCTACCGGCTGGTTTGCAATTTGCGCCATCCGGCCATCCGGGAACTGTCGGTTCAGACGGTGCCGGTTGTGATCCGCGTCGCGGCACACGCGATGACCAACCTCGCGGAACGGGTTCTGGCGTCCCGGCTGGTGGTGGGCAGCATCTCGGCCCTGAATTTCGCGTATATGCCCATCCAGATCGTCTTCAGCAGTCTGGGTACGCCGTTTATGACCGTCCTGAATTCCGCCATGACCGCCTTTTCATCTGCCGGGGATGCGCAGCGGTATCGCAGCGCCTACGTCCGCGGCCTTCGGATGCTGTCCCTGCTGTTTCTGCCGATGTCCGTGTTGCTGTTTGTTTTTCGGGCGGATATTGTGCGGGTGTTGTTTCAGAGAGGCGCGTTTGACGCCTCGGCGACGCAGCTGACGACCGATGCGCTGATTTACTACACTCTGGGTCTGCTGCTCCTGGTGTGGCGGACGCATACCTTGCAGTCCCTGATAGCGATGAAGGATTTTCTGACTCCGCTCTGGAGCACGGTGGCGGCCATGATCGCGAACACGGCCTTGAACGTCATCCTGGTCGACTCGATGGCCCACCGCGGGATCGCGCTTGGCCGCGCTCTGGGAGAGGGAGTCTGGTTTGCGTGTCTCTTCTGGCAGATGCGCCGCCGGCTGGGTCCCATGGGCGGTCTGGACATCCTGCGGACCTGCGGCAAGATCGCCTGCGTCTCCCTGCTTGCCGGCGCCGCCGCCCATCTCTTGCGATACGGATTCGCAATGCCTCTGGTCTGGGCGAGTCTGGACGCCGCCGCGCTGTCGGCCGGCGCCGGGTTGGGGTTGACGGTGTCGATCCTGATGCGTCTGGCGGTGTTGTCGGCGGTTTTTGTGTGCGTGTTTGTTGCCGCGTGCAAACCCGTCCGAGTGGCTGAAATGGATGAGGTGACCGATCTCTTTCTGACACATTTTCGGAAGAGAATCAAAAGGAAATCCGCTACTTGATGATGATCTTGACGACCTCAAACGCTTCCGCGTATTTGACCCGGATCATATAGCCCCACTGGCTCGACCGGCCCTTCACGCCGCCGACCCAGTCGAACTTGTAGCGCCGCATTTGTGTCCGGTGGGCTTTGAGCGCGGCGATTTTGGATTTCATGTATTTGGATACGTCCACGATTTTCTGGCCGTGAAAGGCGTAGGGCGTGATTCCGCCCGGGAGAATCTGCTCGAACATGAACACGTCACACTGGTTTCTTCGGGCGGCGGAAAACACGGCTTCGGAAATAATCCGGTGGTCCTGATGGGAATCGTGGTTCCAGTGAGTATAGATGACGCCGGGCTTGAAGTCCTCGATCAGCTTATCAAAGATTCCGATGATTTCCCTGGTCAGAATTTTGTGGTCCAAATTCAAATGCAAGACCCGGGGTTTCGCCCCTAAAATCTTCGCCGCCCTCTCCAGCTCGCGGCTCCGGACATCCCGTTCGTTCGGAACCATGCAGATCGCCATCACTACCTGATGGCCTTCCGCCGCGTACCGGGCGATGGTCCCGCCCATGCCGATCTCCAGATCATCCGGATGGGCGCCGATGCAAAGCACTTTCACGCGTGTCTCCTCCTAGGCCGGCGAATCCTTGCCATCCCTGGCAATCGCCGGCACTGACCCTCCATGGTCTAGATCAGATTCCCCGCATTTTCCCCTTCATTGAACAACAAATCAATGGCCGCCAGGTTCGGCACAAAGGCCCCATACATCTGCCGGTAGATCGGATGGTCGTAATGCTGAAAGTCGACCTGAATGCCTTCCTTCGCCAGCAGATCCATATCCATATATTTCTTTCCGCTCGCCCCGGCAAGGTATCGGGTCACGCCCAGTTTTTTCAGGATCTGAACAATCATCTCTGTGGACTGCAGGGAACTGTCCAGATCCATCGCCGTCGTCCTCACCACCCGCGTCCCGATCCGGAATTCCTTCAGCAAAAACTCTATGATGGCCACGCTGATATCAGCCAGCGTCGCGTGCGGACCCTCGTAGATGCCCGCAAACGGCGGAAAATAGGTTTTGAAATGCGCGGCCCGGGAATAAGTGTGTTCAATGGTTCGCAGGTGCTTTTTTTTCCAGTGCGGGTCATCCGGAAGTTTGACCTCAAAAAAACGCTTCAGAAAGGAGTCTTTCACCTGCAGCGGAACGGTCAGCCAGATCGGTCCGGCCGGGCCTTTGATCTGGTTTCGGTTGTCAAACCGGTCCCGGACATACTGGGCGACGTCATAGACGACATAAATGTCGGACTGCTTGATTTTATTGAAAATCCCCAGATACGGCAGAAAATTCGGCTGGTGAATGCAGGCTCTCATCGTCTCAGCCGGCTCAAAACTTCCCGCAGGGCGCCCAACACCCGCTTCTGATCTTTTTGCGTCATCTGCGGATATACGGGAAGACACAGGATACGGGGAAGAATGTCCTCGGCCTCCGGAAAGTTCTCGGGCCGAAGACCCAGCGCGCGGGCGTGGTAGGGCTGACGATGGACGGGCGGAAGATAAATGGAGCCGGTGTCGATTCCATAGTGGGATTTCAACGTATCCACGAGCCGCCGCCGGATCTGAGGATCGGGCGTCACGACCGGATATTTGTAATACACGTGCCGGATGTGTTTCGGCGGCTCCATGGCTTTGACGGCCGCCATCCCCCGGATGGCTTGGGAATAGGATTTGGCGAGGCGCCGTCTGGCCGCGATCATCGACTCGATATCCGCCAGCTGAGCCAGCCCTACGCCCGCGCGGAATTCGTCCATCAGCCAGTCGTTGCCGAGGCGCTGGACGTCGGTCAACCCTCCTCTTCGACCGGCGCCGTGGTGTCTCAGGCTGACCGCGAATTCCGCCAGATCCCGGTGGCGCGTGGTGATCATTCCGCCCGCGCCCGTGGTCATGACTTTCGTCGGGTAGAACGAAAAACATCCGGCATCGCCAAAACCGCCCGCCTTCTTTGCGCTCTTCGCGCCGATCGACGCGCCCGTGGCGTGGGCGACATCCTCGATCAGGAAAATCTTTCTCCGCCGGCACAGGTCCCGAAACGATTCGACCCGGGGATGAACGATTCCCGCGATGTGCACCAAAATGACCGCTTTCGTTTCGCGGCTGATCTTTCGTTCCGTATCCCGCAGGCTCAGGCACAGCGAATCCGCATCGATGTCGGCCAGAACCGGCCGGCCGCCCGCGAAGATCACGGCGTTGACCGACGCGACAAACGTGTTGGTCGGCACGATGACCTCCCGTCCGGCGACGCCGATCCAGCGGAGAACGATTTCCATCGCCGCGGTGCAGGAACTGACGGCGACGGCGTAGGGCGATCCGATATAGCCGCCGAACCCGCGCTCCAGCTTTTCCGTGTAGGGTCCAAGAATCAGCCGGCCGGTGCGGAGAATGTCTAGCGTCGACCTCAGGATCAATCGCCGCTGTCGGGAGCTGAAATAGGGCTGAGTGGAGGGAATTTTCCCGGCCGTCATATTTTTGCCTGCCGAGGCGTCGCCAACTGCTGTTCATACTGTATGATGGTTTCCGTAAGTCCCTGCGCAAGCGTTGAGAAAGGAAATCCGGGTACGGATTTTCTGATCGTATCGATTGCCAGCCATTTGTCCGGCCAGACTTTTCCCGGCGGCGCCGGCTCCCGGCGAATTTCCAGCGGTTTGCCCTGCCTCTCCTGGTAGATTTTCTGAAAACACTCGGCCGCCTCCGATACCCGTACCGGCCTGCCGCCGCCGGCGTTGAACACGCGATGGGCCGGTTCCGGATTCCGGATGACATGCGCCATGGCCCGTACGACATCCTCGACGTAGACGAAATCAATCTGCTGACGGCCATCGCCGTAAAGGGTCAGAGGATTTCCGGAAAAAGCCGATATCAAGAATTTTCCGATCAGATTTTCCCACTGTGATCCGGAGCCTGTCCCAAACCCGTAGAGGGCGGTGATTCTGAAACTGACGGATGCAATGCCGGATGACTGGATGATTCTTTCAGCCGCGGCCTTCTGCGCCCCGTAGACGCTGTCGGTTTTCAAGTCATCCAACTCGGAAAGCGGCATGGGTCTCTCCAGATACGTGGAATAGACCCAGTAGGAGGAGGCAAATAGGATCTGCCGCACCTTTGCCGCCCGGGCCGCCTCCACCAGAACATGGGTCCCATACACGTTGGACATGATCGATTTCAGCGGATCGGCCGTGCAGCGCCGTTCCCCGGACACCCCGGCCAGATGGACCAGGACATCGGCGCCAACCAGACTTCGCCGGACAACTTCCCGGTCGTCGATGTCGCCGGTTACCCAGGTGACGCCGGAGGGCATGCTCTGTTTGAGAACGTCGTAAGCCCGCCCATGATCGATGCTCACGACCGCCATAGGCGCGCCGGCGAGATTCCTAACGAGCGCGCTGCCCAGGAATCCGCCGCCGCCGGTGACGACAATTTTCATTGATGAATCATAACTATTCCCGTTCTATTGCGCTATAAAACCAAATAAGGAAAAGTGACGGGCATTGTGAGAATTCTATCGGTTGTCGGCACCCGGCCGAACTTTGTCAAATTGGCGCCGGTCCACAAGGCCCTGAAGGCCGCCGGAACGGATCATGTGATTCTGCACACGGGCCAGCACTACAACCCGAATCTATCGGATTCGTTTTTCAGGGATCTGGGCATCCCGGCCGCGGATATCAATCTTGAAATCGGATCGGGAACCCACGCGCAGCAGACCGCGAAGGCGCTCCTCGCGATGGAACCGTATCTCCTGAAGGACCCCAAACCGGACTGGGTGCTGGTGTACGGCGATGTCAATTCGACGCTCGCGGCGACGCTATGCGCCAAAAAGGTGGGCCTGCGGGTGGGCCATATCGAAGCCGGAATCCGGCATATCCACGAGGATTTTTCGATCCCGGAGGAACTCAACCGCATCATGGCGGATCATATCTCCGATCTCCTGTTCGCCCCGACAACCACGGCCGCCCGGAATTTGAAACGGGAAGGTATTTCTCCCGGAAAGATCGCCCTGGTCGGAAATACCATGTTCGATTCTCTGATCGCGTCTCTGCCCAAGGCCCGACGCCGAAATCCTTTGACGTCCGCCGTGCTCCGCCGCCGCCTGCCGCCGGATCTGCCGTTCATCCTGCTGACGCTTCACCGGCCGGAAAACGTCGACGATCCGGAGACGTTCGTGCCGATCTGGGAGGCGTTGTCGAGGATTTCCGAGGAAAGGACAATCCTTTTCCCAATGCATCCCCGGACGCAAAAAATGATCCGCGAGTTCGGTATCGACTCCGGCGCCGCCAGGAGCTCTCGGATCGTCGTGTGCGAACCGCTCGGATATATCGATTTTCTAGCGCTGATGATCCGGTCGGACCTGGTGATGACCGATTCGGGGAGCATCCAGGATGAGACGAGTTTCCTGGGGGTTCCCTGTTTCACCATCCGGAACAACAGCGACCGGCCGGAAACCATTGAACGGAAGTTCAATCGTCTGACGGGAAACCATCCCAAAAAGATTCTTCTCGCCTGGAGACGGCATCTCCTGCGCCATCGCCGAAGGCGCCACTGGCCGGCCCGCCGGCTGGTCCGGCGCGTGGATGACGGCCGGGCCGCGATTCGGATTGTGGCCGCACTGAAGAGGGCGGGCTCAGTCTAGTTGTGTGTGGGATCGCCGGTGTCGTCGGTGTCCCTGTCGATCCGCAAATTGCGCGCCGCATGTGCGACCTTCAGAAACACCGCGGGCCGGATGGTGAGGGATTCTGGGAGGACCGGTCCGCCGCGGTTTTTTTAGGCCATCGACGGCTGGCGATCATTGATCTAGCCGCCGGCGCCCAGCCGATGACCGACGCCGACGAATCGGTCGTCGTGACCTACAACGGCGAAATCTACAACCATCTCGCCATTCGTCGCGAACTCGAATCCCGCGGACACCGGTTCCGGACGCAGTGCGACACCGAGGTTCTGGTCCATGGCTATAAAGAATGGAATGAGTCACTGGTCGAGCGGCTGAACGGAATTTACGCCTTCGCCCTATGGGACCGTCGCCGCGGCCGGCTTATGCTGGCGCGGGATCGTCTGGGCGTGAAACCGCTGTATGTTGCGCGATTATCCGGCGGCGGAATAGCGTTCGCGTCGGAGGCGAAGGCGTTTGTGTCGAGCGGGCTGATTCCGGCGCGGCTGGATGAGGAATCTCTTCCGGTCCATCTTGCCCTCAGATACGTTCCCGCGCCCCGGACTTTGTTTGCCGGAGTCGAGAAGTTGCCGCCGGGATATATCGGTGTGTGGTCCGCGGGCGGCCGTTGGGATACCCGGCCGTATTGGAATCTGGAAGTTCGGGAGGATTTGCGTCTGACTCCGGATCGCGCGTCGGATGAGCTGCGCAGCCGGCTCAAGGAGGCGGTCCGGGGCCAGCTCATGTCGGACGTGCCGCTGGGAGTGTTCCTGTCAGGCGGGGTGGACTCGAGCGCGATCGCCGCGCTGGCGGCGCAGGAGAGGAAGGATCCGGTAGACACGTTTTTCATTGATTTTGGTGAATCGGGATTTTCGGAAGGCAGCTACGCGCGGGAGGCGTCGGCGTTTATCCGGACGCGTCATCACGAGACGCGACTGGACTTGAAGGGATATCTCGATTTTCTGGAGGAGATTGTGTGGTATCAGGACGAGCCGATTGCCGATCCCGCGGCGGTTCCGCTCTATTTTGTGGCCAAACTTGCCCGGGACAACGGACATATCGTGCTTCTTTCCGGTGAAGGCGCTGATGAGACTCTGGCGGGATATGCCTATGGAAAGTTTCCCCTCTATAAAAAACTGTCTTTCCTTTTTGACCTCTTTCCATCCGCTCTTCTTGCGCGCTTGAATTACTTCGGATGGAACGCCCTCCGGACGCTTGCGATCATCCGCGAGGTTCTGGAGGTTCATTCCCAGACGCTCCCTTTTTTGCCGCAGGAACGGCTGCGGCTGAATCCCGCGTTCGAATCGTCGCCGGACCCGTGGGACCTGCTCCGAACGGTCGACCGGCGGATTCCGAGGGAGGCGTCCAATCTTGGCCGGATGCTGTACGTGGACACAAAGACGTGGTTGCCGGAGGACATTTTGCTCAAGGCCGACAAAATGACGATGGCAACGTCCGTTGAACTTCGGGTCCCGTTTCTCGATCATACGCTGGTCGAGTGGGCATTCCGGCTTGCCGCGTCTCTCAAACATCGAAATGGCGAGGGGAAATGGATCTTGAAGCAAGCCATGCGAGGACTTGTTCCAGACCGGATTTTGTACCGAAAAAAACAGGGCTTCCCGGTCCCTTTTTCCCGATGGATCCGGGAAAACCCCGCGATGGGGGATGAACTCACCGCCCCTGATAATCCCCTGACCTCCACCGGCCGGCTGCGCCGCGCCGCCGTCGAATCGCTGGTCCGCCTCCATCGGACGTCCGGAGTGGATCTGGGGTATGGATTGATGACGCTTTTATTCTTAAGCCGCTGGATGCGCCGATTCGGAGTGTCATAGGTGCGGCCCGGATCAGCGGTCAAACATCTTCTGCTGGTGGCCTATACCTTTCCTCCCGCCGCCCAGTCCGGATCGATGAGGATGCTCCGGCTGGTCCGGCATCTGGGGTCGTTCGGATGGAAAGTCACAGTTCTGACGGCGGACCCGGACCACTATTTTCTGAAGGACGACGATTTGACGCGAAAAATTCCCCCGACCGTTCAGGTCGTCAGAGTGCCGGATCCCCTGCCGGTCCGGCGGCTCGCGCTTGCCGGCGTGCCGTCGTCGGGATCGTCGAAGGCCGCGGCATCGAGTCTCCAGGCAAAACGGTTCACGACGCCGTCGGATGCCGCCCGGTCGATTCTCAGAAAAATAAAGCGGGCCGTCTTTACTCCGGATGAGCAGATCCTCTGGACCTTGGTCGCTCGCAGGGAGGCCTTCCGGCAGCACTACCATCACCGGTTCAGCGCCGTGCTGGTTTCGTCGCCGTATCATTCAACCCAGCTGATCGGCAGCGCCCTGGCGTCGGCCGGCGTGCCCTACATTGGGGATTATCGGGATCACTGGACGTTGTATCCGCTCTGTTCCGACCGGTTCGCCTTCACGCGATATTTGGAAAAAAAGATGGAGCGGCGATGCCTGCGGGCCGCATCCGCCGTCGTTTACACCAGCGACACGACTCGCGAGGAATACATCGCCGCCTATCCCGACCTTGCCCTTGCCGGCAAGACCCATGTCGTCTGGAACTCGTACGACGAAGAGGATTTTGACCGGAGCATTTCGCCAAGTCCGGATCAGTTTCTGCTCGTTCATGCCGGCAACCTCTATTACGCCCGCGATCCGAATCCCTTTTTGTCCGGCGTCCGCGGGTTTCTGGAGGCCCGCCCGGATGCCCGGTCCGTCCTGCGGGTCGAGTTTCTGGGCGTGTCGGAAAACAGTTTCGCGGATTCGATCCGGTCGTCCGGCCTCGATGAGGTGGTGCATTTCCGTGGATTTCTTACCCATTCCGCCGTCATGTCGAGACTCTGCGAGTCCTCTGGGCTGGTCCTGATCACGGGTCTCCCGGCCGGCAGGGATCCGTTCATTCCCGGAAAAGTGTTTGAGTATCTCGGCGCCGGCCGGCCCATTCTGGCGCTGGTCGATCCCCACACTCCCACCGGCCGGCTCCTGATGGATCGCCCGGCCGCGTCGGCCCGACTGGCCGGCGTTGACGATTTCCGGTCAATCGCGGGCATGCTGACCGCGCTCTATGATCAATGGAAAAAACAGCCATCCTCGATCGCTGTCCCGCCGGATGGTTCAACCCGCGCGGAAAGCATGACGGCCCGATTCGCCGGGATTCTGGACAGGATCTGACCCATCGACGCCTGCTCAGTTCTCACGGCGGAATCTTTCCGGGGCGATCCGAGGTATCAACGGATCCTGGACGACATGCATGGGATGATGGGGGTCGATGCGCATCCGCTGGGCCGGCATTGCCGGATGGGCCACGGCCGGATGCGTCGCGCGGAAATCGAGGGCGGCAAGCATCTCGAATATCCCTGGGCTGTGATGCAGGGCGATTTCCGGCCGGGCCAGACCGTTCTGGACGCCGGCAGCGGCCGCGGGGTGTTTCAGTATTATCTGGCCCGACTGGGATGCCGCGTCTCGGCGTGCGATATCGACGGATTTCGTTCCAAAAAATTTCTCAGACTCCACCGGTTCCTTCATAGGCTCCATCTGGCGACCGCGCCCGATTTGACTTCCCGTCTTCGAAAAAATGCGCGGTTCTTCGGCGTCGACATTGATTATCACATCGAGCCGATGCAGGCGTTGTCCTGGCCGGCCGAATCGTTTGACCGAGTATGTTCGATGTCTGTCCTGGAGCATCTCCAGCCGGCCGCCGAGCAGGAGAAGGCGGTCCGGTGTTTATCCCGTGCTCTCAAACCCGGTGGCCGGCTGATTCTGACCGTGGACTATGTGGACCGCCCGACACCCGGCAAAGCGGATGTCTTTACGCCGTCGGACATCCATAGGATCGTTGAGTGGTCAGGTCTAAGTCCGATCGAGCCGTTGAGATTCGACGTCGGGAACTGGGATGAGTATCTGGTTCGACTGGCCTCCTTTTACGGCGTGCCTCAGTGCCGGTACAGCGCATTCGGTCTGGTTCTTCTAAAACCGTAGTTCCGCCGTCGCGTTCAGAGCGGTCACGCTTTTGTCGTCATCCGGGGTGATCTCGTTGCTGGTGACCGTGTAGGTCCCGCCGGCGGCGATGCGGAAGTTTTCGCGGAGATCGTAGTTGATGCCGACGTTGCCGCCGTAGGTCATGTTGTCGGTTTTTTTGACACCGTCGATCTGGTTTTTGGTGTTGCTCCAGTTAAATGCGTTGAGGAGTTCCAGCCGGTTTTGGAATCGAAGCAGGTTTCCGGTAAAGGTTGTCATCTTGAATGGATTGCTGAGCAGATAGGACATCGAAAAATTGCCCGTTTGGCCTTGTCCCTTGCTGATCGACAGCCGGTCCTTTACGGCGTTAAATCCGAACGTGTATCCCATGCTCGTTCTCATCCGGTCCGTCCAGCCCATTGACCAGGTCAGTCCGTTGGAGATGTTCTTGTTTTCGGTGGTCTTGTTGGCGGATGAGCTGAATCCATAGGTGTAACTGATCGATGCGGAGTTGACGCCGCGAAAGAGTCTGCTGGCGGTTCTGAGATCGAGGTTGTTATTGAGGTTGAAACTGAACGCGTCGGAGACGTCGATCGAGTTCAAACTCTGGACCTCATTCCGGTTGAACGCCGTGCTGTAGTTGGTGGACAGACTCTTCCAGATGCTGATCCCGCCGCCGATGGAATGCCCCCGCGAGACATTCGCGGAATTGCGCGCAAGAACAAGCGTGTCGGACAGCACTTCGAGACTGCCGCCTTTCCAGAAAAAAAGGATGTTTCGATAAAAATCGTCAAAGACCGCGCTCAACCCGAACTGGTCCGGAACGTTCTGATAACTGGCGCTTCCCGAGATGTTATAGGCGTAGGAAATGGTTAGAAATTTGAGCCGCTTCCACCACTCATGGGGCTGGAGGCCGAGGCTGGCGCCGAAACTCCCGGATGATCCGATATTCTTCAGCTCGCTTTCGTTGTTGAACCCTTCGGAATAGTTCAGGCTCCAGTTCAGATTCGGCGAGAATCCGGCAAAGGGAGGGAACGGCCATCCCCATGAGTACGACCGGCTGCGGCCGTTTTTCTTGAGCGGCTGAGTTTCGGACTGGGTTTGCCGGGACAGGGACTGGTTGATGGCGATGGTCCAGTCAAACCACCGGGTGATGGTGTAATGGATATTGAATCCGACGCCGTCACTCTGGGATTTCTGATAGCTGTTCCGTTCCGACCCGAGCAGGATGTCGCGGTCATTGGTCGAGATGCTGCGCGAGTAGTTGGTATTGAACGCGAACGTGTTGCCGATGGGGATGATCCATAGGATTTTTTTGTTGACGGTGTATCCGTAATTTGTCGAGTAGGATTTTGAGGTGTTTTCCTGTTTGGATTTGAACAGTTTCTGATTGACGTTATCCTCCTGCTTGCTCCAGCTAGCGCCGAAGGACGGCCAGTAGGAGTTCCGGGAGACGCTGAATCCGAGCGATTTCCCGTCTGATGTTTTGTCGCCCAGGTCGGATCGCTTCACGTTCTCAACCAGATCGGGATTGATGAATGTCTTGGCCTTCTTGTTCGAAAACGACACCGGTATGCTCAATTTGAGCAGCCGGTCCAAAAACGTGAACCGCGAAAAATTCAATGTCCCCGAATAGTCCTCCGTACGGCGGTCCTCAGGCACATAATCTCCGGTGCCGGTGTAGTTGATCCGGCCGATCGGCCGGAAGGTGTTGTCGGTGATCTCCCGGTTGCCGTTCAGGGTGATGAGATTGGAAAACATCGAGGATGAAAAAGCCGACCGGTTCGCCCGGCCCCGCTCCTCTTCCACCTCCTTGACCGTGACCTCGTCCAAGTAGATCCGGGTATTGGTGGCGATCCCATTGGATACGACCCCGGCGCCCAGATACCGGATCCGGTCAAGGGTTGGGCCTCCGGAATAACGGATGCCGCCGGTGGTCTTGTTGAAAGGCGGGCTGGTATCGATGTTGAGTTTGATCAAGGTCTCCTCGATTTCCTCGAGATTGATCGAGATGGCCGTCCAATCGGTCGTCGTCAGCAGAACCGACTTTTCGAAGAAATTTCCGGCGTCGGGGCCGAATCGAAATACGAAGGTGTCGCCGAAATTCGTCGCGTCCGCGGGTTTGACCCAGAAATTGAGTTTTTTGTAGAGCGACAGCCGGATGTCGGCGGCGGGAAGAAACTGCGTGACATGCTGACCCTTCATGGAGGAGTAGGACAGCGCCAGGGCCTTGGCGTCCAGCGTCGGGATGTTGCCGACGATTTCGGGTGGAGGAGTAAACGACGGATCGGTCCTGCTGGAAACCACTCCGACGGTGAATGTTTTCGTGTCTTTGAAATTGTCGTCCTCCCAGCTCACTCCCTGGATGGAGATGTCGTTGATCAGCAGCGACCCGCTCGTCGCCGAACTGCCGGCCGGCTTGCTGAACGTCAGACGCAGGTCCTTGATCGCTTTCAGGTCGGCCTTTTGATTGCTGTATTGAGTGTTCTCGACGAGCGTGTTGAGAAACACCTGGTACCGTTTCCACCCGTTGTCAAACGTCTTGGTTTCCACCACGGCCGAATCGCTCAGGACCGCGCGGAAAAAGGCCTGGTCCACATCCAGCGTCCCATCCTTGTCCCGGTCTTCCGAATCGAGTATGCCGTTGCCGGTCCCGATGCGGTTGGTCAACCCCAGGTCGATTCCGGCATCCTCGCCGGAATTGAGCAGGTTGTCCTTGTTGCCGTCTTCGGAGTCCAGGAGACCGTCGTTGTCCCCATCCTCGTTCAAAATCCCCATGTCCAGCGTGACGTCCGGATTGTTGGCGTCATTCACCCAGAATTCAAGAAACGTCCGTTTCGACAGATCCTGGGTGACGTCCGAAATGTGGAACGACAGGGAGACATAGGTGTCGGCCTGCCCGGTCGTGGCGAAGGTGTAGCCGACTTTCAGGGACGCCTGGTCTCTCAGATCCTCGGCGTTGACGTTCGCCTGATTGTCCAGGTGCCCGACGCCGGCAATCTGTGTGATCGTGTAGTCGCCCCGGCCGCCGGTGTCGAATCCATCCGGGATTTCCGGCCGCCACTGGTTCTGGCTGCTGCCCAATTGGGTAATCAGTCCGGCATCCTCGAAATCCGACAGGATCGCCTCGCCGTGCGTGTTGTAATTGAACCGGCTCGACGCGTTTTCGAACGAGAAGCTCAGGTTAAAGGGGTTGAGGAACGCGATCGGTTTCTTGGTGAAATTGCCCAGGCCCTCCCGCACCATTCCCAGGGGATTCACATTGATCAGGAAATCGGATATTTCGACTTTTTTCGGCTCTTCATTGACCTTCGGCCGCTCGTTGGGTTTGTCGTCGAAATTGGAGACGAACGTGGCCGCCCAGGAGACGTTCGGAGACACGGTCATTTTTAGACTGGTCCCGATCAGCGTCTGATTCGATTTGCTCGTGAACGGAAAATACTCATAATCGACCACAATGAGGCTCTTGGTGGTGATGAGTTCCGGCCTGAGAAACTGGAGGAACCCGGACGTGTAATCGATGAAGTAGTCCTGGTCGCGGGAGAGTTTAACGCCGTCGACATAAATGATTTCGCTGCCTTTGACGATGCCGGGATTCAGAAGATAGATGTTCGTCTTCTGCACGAATTCGACGTGGATTTTGTATTTCGTCGTCGGAAAACTGATCGAATAGATTTCGACGTTCGACCGGCCGGCGAAGGCCGTATTTTCGGTGATAAAGGGCGTGCTGTCGGGGAAGCGTAAAATTCCGAAATCGAAATCGATGTTTTTCTCGTCCGTCCGGCCGTCCAGGGGCTGGGCGTCGAGCCCGAAAATTTCGTTATAGGATTTTTCCGCGGCCGGATCCTGGACGTTATTGGAATCGGCGTCAAAAAACGATTTGCCGTTCAGGTCCCGGATCTGGATGATAAAATCCGGATCGTTCCGGATGATGTTGGTCGATCCCAGAGAATAGCGGTTCTTCAACTCGTAGCTCTTGAATGTGTCCGTCGTGTTCTCGTCCTTGATCATCTTGTCCGTGATCGACACGCCGTCCGCGGTGGTGAGGGACACCGCCAGAACGGCGTTTCCGGCGGCGGCGGATTTAAACTGGATGATGCCGAGTTGATAGTCGATGAAATAGTCCTGGCCGGAGACGAGCGCGTCGAAATCGCCCTTGAAGGACGCGCCCTGGTTGGTGACGGTTTTGTTGGTGAGCGTGTTTGCCGTGTTGTTGAAGCTGTTCCTGTCGTCCCGGAAAATCTGCTCGGACCCGACTTTGATCGGCAACAGGCTCGATTTCTGCGCATCCGATTTTTCGGCCAGGACGTCATAGTAGACCCGGGGGATGTAGGTGATGTCGGGAATGTCGCTCACGGTCAGGGTGTTCTGGCCGGTAAATTCCTTATGGGCGCTGATGCCTTTGGTCTGGGTCGCGACGAAATTCGTGCTGAATTTTTCAGCCCGAAACAGGTTGAAAATGTGAAACCGGTCGAACGTGAGGGCCGCGGTCAGGCCGAACAGGCTTTTGTTGTAGGCCGCGTAGGACGTGCCCTCGAGCTTGAGATTCACGTCTCCGAATTCGGCGATGGGCCGCATGACGCCCAGGGGCGTGTTGATGTCTTTCTTGGGATCGAACTTGATCGATATCGCCTGTTTCTGGTTCTGGTCCTGCTCGGCGTCGTCGAACCGGACGTTGACAGTGAGGGCTTCCTGAAACTGGAACGCCACGTCTCCGGAAATCTGAATCTGCAGCTGCTGATCGACCTTGACGTCCTTGGTGTTTTTTCGGAGCTCGCTCGACTTTTTGAACCGTGTCGATGACGCGGTCCAGCCGATAAACTTCCTGCCGCGGACAATCAATTCCGACCTGCCCTCTCCTCCAAACGGCATCTGCACCCTCTTTTCAATCCCAAACAGTCTGTCCTGTTTGCCCTCTTCTTCCGGCGGCGCGGTGACGTCGACCGGCAGCGGCCGAGCGGCGAGGGTGACGGGGGGAAGCTTGTCCTTAAGGGTAGGTTTGGGCGGAGTGATGAGCCGTGGTTTGGTGAGGTCAAGGAGTTGCTTGACGTCCACGCGGACGCCACGGAGACGCTCGTACTGCCGGATGGCCGACAGGCCGTCGGAATAGGCCTGAATCTTTTTTTCGCTCCAGGTATCTTTTTCCTCCGCCGTTTCCATTTCCCGAAAAAGATGGTCGTATAAATGATATGCACGAAAGTAATTCATAGCGGCCAGACCAAACTCCCCCTCCAGTTCGGCCTTTCGGCCGGCCGACCAGAGCCCCTTGGCCAGTAGATCCTGCGTGATTGCGGTCGGATCCGCCAGCGCGGCATCGGCCAGGGTTGATACCACCAACCCCGCCAGCGCCATGACCATCGCCAAAAAGGTCTTTCGCCTTGCCCTCATCTTTACCCCAAAGCTATACTTAGCGGCGATGAAGCGCAAAGACAAAGAGCGCCGACGCCACTTTTGCTTTCGGTAATATGCTAAATATGCAAATCCTGTACCGATACATTTTCCGCCGCTCGGTCGCGGCGACTCTTTTTGTTGTAATGACTTGTTGTGTAATCGCTTCCCTGATTAATCTTTTCGACATTTTGGACGATGTTGTGAAGCAGAATGTCTCAGTCGGGAATTTGTTCGAGTATCTGGTCCTGGGATGTGTTCCCCGCATGATCGAGCTGTTGATGGTGATGCTGGTGCTGGCGGGTCTGTTTACGATGGGCGAGTTTTCCCGCCGGCTGGAACTGACCGCCATGCGGTCGGCCGGATGTCACGACCGCAAACTTCTTTATCCCGTCCTGTGGCTGGCAACATTGATTCTGGCCTTCGTGTTCCACAGCCAGCTTGACTGGCTGCCGGAATTGCACCGGCAGGCGGATGTCCTGAAATCCGTGATCAAATCCGGCCGCCAGGTCGATCCCATGTCGGAACCGTTTTATGTCCGGCTGACTCAGGCGGCCCTCCAGTCCGGTGGCGGATTGCCCGGCACGCCGCGAAATCAGATCGAATCGGTCAAAATCCTCGTTTTCTCCGGATCCAACGTCTCCGAACTCTACCAGGCCGGCCGGATGGTCAAACGGGGAACCCGTTGGTTCCTGGAATCGGGATTTTACCGGAGAATCGATCCGCCGACCGGTCAGGTGTTGAAATATCAGCCGTTTGACAGCCTGGATTATCCGCTGACCTTACCGCCGCCGGAGAAATTTTTGTTTGAAGTGGCGCACCGGAAAAATCAGGTTCAATGGATGTCGGCCCGGGAGCTGATTTCGGCGAGAAGTTTTCTCGCCCGGCAGGAAATTCACAGCCGGATCGCCACGGCGTTCGCGCCGGCGATCGGCGTTCTGCTCGGCGCGTGGTTCGGGATGAGAATGCTGCGGTTCAACGTGGCCCGGGCGATCTGTCTGGCCATCCTGATCGGGTTTGTCCACCGGCTGGTCTTTGACGCGGCTGTGGCGGTCGGCGTCGAAACGGGCGCGTCCTGGGCCTGCCACATGGCCAATATCCTCCTGATCTCGTCCGCGTCGTTCGCGCGATCCCTGACCTCGGCCTGAAAATATCCCCTCCCCCCCTTGCGGGATAGGCCGGTCCGGGGGTTTAATGTGGGGCAGTATGTCCATGATGCGTGAGACCGCCTACCGGCAGATTCAGGACGCCGGCGAAAAGTTGCTTCAGATGGGAATCAACACGAGCCATTCCGGAAATATCAGCATCCGGGGAGACGCGGATATTTTCATTACGCGGACCGGGTCGCGTCTGGACCGGCTGGTCGAATCGGACATCATCGTCGTTCCGCTGTCCGAGGACGTCCAGGGCATCGCGTCGGTGGAACTGCCGATGCATCGACAGATTTATTTGAATACCGGAGCCAAGGCCATTCTGCACGCCCATCCGCCCCACACGATTGTCTTCTCGCTGGTGGAAGACGTGATTTATCCGGTCGACAATGAGGCCTTTCTCTTTCTGGGAGAAATCCCGGTACTGAAACCCAAAGAAGTCTCAGGATCGGCGGAGACGGGAAAACTCCTGGCCGATGCGTTCGCCCGCGGATCCCACATCGCCGTTATCCGGGGACACGGCAGTTTCGCTGCCGGAGAAAATCTCGAAGAAGGTCTCCACTGGACCACCACGCTCGAACGCGCGTGCCAGATGGCCTACCTCCTTCGGAACCTCTCCCCTTTCCGGTATCGCGAGATCATCCGGTCGAGGCAGCAGGACATACGGCAGCGCGCCAAACCCCGTTTGTCCCATTCGTCACACGCTAAATTATCCGATCGAAAACCTGCCCCCGCCCGACGGGAAATTCAACCGAAGTCATAACGGACCGGTATGGATTGGCTGATCCTTAACACCTCGTCCGCCGCAGGTTGCGCCCCTGACCGGATGGACAGGGTTCGGAGACGGTTGACGCAGCACCAGGTGGCCTGCGAAGAACATTTGGTTGCGACCATTCCGGAAATCATCGATGTGTCACTGAAGGCCGCCGCGTCCCGCGTGGACCGTCTCTGGGTTCTCGGAGGCGACGGCACACTGGCCGCGGCCGCCCAGGCCCTGACCTACACCGACACCATGCTCTGTCCCCTTCCGGGCGGGACAGTGAATGTTTTTTGCCGTGAGATGTCCATCCCGGCCGACCCGGCCGACGCGGTATCGGCCCTGATGGCCGGCGGGAGAGTCAGCATCGATGTCGGGCAGTTGGCCGAGGGGGAAAACACACAGGGGGGGGATATGAAATTCCTCCTGATGGCCAGCTGCGGAATTGACGCCGAAGCGGTCCGAACGGTCGGACCCGGTTTGAAACGCCGACTCGGAAAATGGGCTTATGTTCTGCGCGGGATCCTGATCTGGCTCGCGCGCCGGCCGTGCCGGATGTCGGTCACGGATGAGCATGGGATTGACCGGGTGGCGTATCAGGTCTTTGTCCAGAACGCCCGGATGTATGGCGGGTCGAGCCCGATGGCGCCCAAGGCCAAGATCGATGACGGCCGGTTTGATGTCATCCTCGTCAAAAAATCCGGCCGGATCGCCAGCCTTCGATTTTTTCTCTCTATCTCATCCGGCAGCCACGTCCGGCTGGCTTACGTCGAATATCTTCGTACCCATACCGTCACCATTCGCGCTTCCGGCGTATCCCACGCGTGGCCGGTCCAGTCCGACGGGGATTGCGTCGCGAAACTGCCGGTGAAGCTCACGATCCTGCCTAAATCCCTGCACGTCCTCGTCCCGCGATCCACGCCACCCCAATGACCGCCGCCAGTTGGATGCGAGCGGCGATCCTGCGGGCGCCTCTGGATCTCCGTGTCGAAGACGCGCCCGTCCCGGAGATTTCGGACGACGATCTTCTGATTCGCGTCCGGTCGGCCCTGACCTGTGGAACAGACCAGAAGGCGTATCTGAGGGGACATCCAAAGATCAAAATTCCGGGGCCGCTGGGTCACGAGTTTTCAGGAGAGATCGCCCGCGTGGGAAAATCGGTCAGAGGATTTTCAGTGGGCGACCGGGTAGCCTGTGTCCATACGGGCCCTTGCGGCCGGTGTTTTTTCTGTTCCAAACAGCAGCCAAACCTCTGCGACAGCTTGACCGACCGGATGGCTTACGGCGCGTACGCGCAGTACATCAAAATTCCGCCCCATGTGCACGCCCAGAATTGCCTGCCGCTGCCAGCATCGATGTCCTTCGACGCGGGGGCCTTGATGGAGCCCCTGGCGTGTTGCGTGCATGGCATGAATGTGGTGGATGTGTCGGAAGGAGAATCGGTGCTGATTCTGGGTGACGGACCGATCGGTCTCATGATGACGTGCCTGGCCCGGCACCGCAAGGCCCGCTCAATCGGCGTTGTTGGAAAATATCCGGCCCGGCTGAACGCGGCTGCGCGCCTCGGCGCTCATCTCACTTTTGACGCAACAGTTTCGCCAGAGTCTCTCAAATCCGCCTTTCCTCCTCACGGTCCAGATGTGGTGATCGAGGGCGTGGGCAGAGGCGTCGTATGGGAAAAAGCCCTTGCCGCCGTGCGGCCCGGCGGCAGGATTTTGCTGTTTGGAGGCTGCCCGCCGGATGAGCGTGTGCCGATCGATCCCGGGATCATTCATTATGGGAATCTCACAGTCTACGGCACATTCCATTTCGCTCCGCCCGACGTCCGACAGGCGCTGGACCTGCTTGAATCCGGAGTCGTTCCCGCGGTCGACCTTATTTCGGATCGGGTGCCGCTGTCGGAAATTCCGAAGTATTTTTCGGCCCGGGGGCGCAAGGACTATTTGAAGGTGGCGTTTATTCCGTGAGGGTCGCGCGGTGTTATTCGTTCACGGATGTCCGCGTCGAGGAAATCCCGGAGCCCCGGATCGGTCCGGGAGAGGCGCTGGTCAGGGTCCGAGTTTGCGGTGTCTGCACGGGAGAGGCGATGCCGTGGTATGTCAATCAGAAGTGTCCGGCCGTTCTCGGCCATGAGCCGGTGGGAACGATTGTGCGGCTGATTCGGGGCCGCGGCTCGCCGCCGTTCCGAATCGGCGATCGCGTGTTTTTCCATCACCACACGTCCTGCGGCCGATGTGTGGATTGCCGGCGCGGTCATCCAACGCTCTGCGGCGAGTTTCATCAAACGCGGCTCGATCCCGGCGGTTTCGCCGAGTACGTCCGCATTCCACGGCTTAACCTCCAAAAGGATACGCTCAAAATTCCGCCCGCCGTGCCGGACGAGGACGCGGTACTGATCGAGCCCCTGGCCTGCAGTATTCACGCCGTGAAACGGCTTCACCTGAAAAAAGGGGACACCGTCCTCATCATCGGGACGGGGATCATGGGGCTTTTGAATATTCAATCAGCGAAACTGGCCGGCGCCGGCAAGATCCTCGCGTGCGATCTGAAAGCCGACCGCCTTCGCGCGGCTCTGAGGGTCGGCGCCACCGCGGCCTTTAAACCCGATCTTGGCCGCCTGCGGCGTGAGACCGCCGGCCGGGGCGCGGACTGCGTCATGGTTGGCCCGCCCAACGTGGAAGCTCTGGCGTGGGGATTTCAAGCCGCCGCGCCGGGCGCCACCATCCAGCTGTTCGCGCCCATGCCGCCGGACGCCCGCATCCGGCCGAATTTTCATGATCTCTATTTCAAAGAACAGTCGGTCACGACGAGCTACTCCTGTGATTCCGCGGACACGCGGGACGCTCTCAAACTTCTGGCGGCAGGAAAAATCCGGACAAAGGGGCTGATCACCCATCGATACGGCCTCGATGGTGTCGGCCGGGCCCTGTGGGAAACCTACAAGGGGAAACACATCCTGAAGGCGGCGATTTATCCGGGTCTCGTGGGACATTCCCGGCGACGGTCGTCGTCAGTATAACCGCCGGGCCTTGCGCGCGGTGATGATTTCGGTGTTCATGCCGACCCAGTGGAGGCTGCCGTTGTATCGGCCGTGTTCCATCTTCACGCATTTGTCCATGACGACCCGCAGACCCGCCGTTTCGGCCAGACGCGCGGCGGATTCGTTGACAATTCGAAGCTGAAACCAGACAGCCTTCGCCTTTTTTTCGATCGCCTGCCGCACAATGTCCTCGCATTCCTCCGGCCGGCGGAACACATCGATCAGATCAACCGGTTCAGGGATCGATCGGACATCCGGATACGCTTTTTCACCAAGAATGGTCGACGCCTTCGGATTGACCGGAATGATCCGGTATCCTTCGTATTGAAGGTAGGACGCCACAAAGAAACTCGGCCGCTGCCGGTCGGACGATAGTCCGACCAGGGCGATTGTTTTGCTTTCGGCCAGAATCTTTCGAATCAGGTCCGGATGCTGGTACCGGTCCTGCAGGTGTTTGGGCAGGATCGAGTTTAATGAGATGTCGCAGCTAAGGCCTGGTCCAGATCCCATATCAGATCCTCCACCGTTTCCAGTCCGACGGAAAGTCGAATCAGTTCCGGCCCGACACCGCACGCGACCAGCTCATCGTCCGACAGTTGCTGGTGGGTGGTCGACGCCGGATGGATCACGAGACTTTTGGCGTCGCCGACGTTGGCCAGATGAGAGAAAATTTCCAGCGACTCGATGAATGCCTTGCCCGCCGCCCGGCCGCCTTTTATTCCGAACGAAAACACCGCGCCCGGGCCTTTGGGCGTGTATTTTTGGGCAAGGGCGTGAAACGGATTGTCCGGGAGGCCCGCGTAGGAGACCCACTCAACCCGCGGATGGTCCTTGAGAAATCGGGCGACGGCAAGAGCGTTCGATACGTGCCGCTCCATCCGCAATGACAGGGTTTCGAGGCCCTGGATGAGCAAAAAGGCGTTGAATGGCGACAGACACGGCCCGATGTCGCGAAGGGATTCCGCGCGGAGTTTCATCAGGAATCCGTAGTGGCCGAACGTCTCATAAAACTTCAAGTCGTGATACGACGCCGACGGGTCCGCGATGGCGGGATATCGGCTGTAATCAAATTTCCCCGATTCCAGAACGGCCCCGGCAATCGAATTGCCGTGCCCGCCGATAAACTTCGTCGCCGAATGAACAACGATGTCCGCCCCGAAATCCATCGGCCGGCATAGAAACGGCGTCGCGAACGTATTGTCGACGATCAACGGTATCCGCCTGCCCCGCGCGACGGCTGACACGGCCCCGATGTCCAGAATGCTCCCCTTGGGATTGCCGATCGTCTCCCCGTACAAGGCCCGGGTGGCCGGGGTGAGGGCTTTCTCAAAATTCACCGGGTCCGATGGATCCACAAAGTGGACTTTGATCGAAAGCTTTTTAAACGTGTGAACAAACTGGGTGTAGGTTCCCCCGTAGAGGTGCGCCGAGGCGACCATCTCGTCACCGGGGGCCAGCAGGGTGGCGATGGTTAGATACTGGGCGGCCTGGCCGCTGGCAGTGGCCACGCATCCGGTGGCGTTTTCCAGAGACGCCAGTCGCTCCTCAAATACAGCGGTGGTCGGGTTCATGAGGCGCGTGTAGATGTTGCCGTATTGCTTCAACGCAAAGAGCTGCGCGGCGTAGTCGGTGTCTTCAAAGACATAGGAGGTGGTCTGGTAAATCGGCACGGCTCGCGATCCGGTGGCGGAGTCGGGAATGTGCCCGGCGTGGAGCATCCGGGTTTCGAATCCGAAGTGGCGTTTGGGAGTGGTCATGTTTTCAGGAATGCAGTCCCGATGGCATATCGTTTCCGCAACCGCCGCGCTTCCGGCCCGGATACCAGCCGAGGACGGTCGCGTCGGGCGGCAACCACACAGAGAAACCCAAATGGCTCCCGGCCGGTCTGATAAAATTGATGGACGACATTCTTGCCGATATAAATCGAATCAAACGGCTTGAGGGCGTACAGCTTGTTCCTCAAAAATATCCTCCCCCGGCCGCGGATCACCACGACCGCGTGCCGGTGATCATGACATTCCAGACTGGAGTATCCTTCGCGGCGCATTTCGAAGTATCTGATCTGGAAGGGCAAATCCGGCTCCCGCTCACCGAGAATGACTCGGCGGATGATTTTTTTAAATCCTGTTCCGGCCGGTTTGTAGACCAGCGTGGGAATTCCCCGCCAAGTGAATTTCCCCCGGGATCGGATGAGAGTGACGGCCGGATGCGGCATGTCAGCGGTTGGTTCCCAGAAAATCGCGGATCAGAGGACTCATGCGATTGGCCTCCAGAAAACAGGCGTCGTGTCCGTACGTCGACTGGATCGTCTCGTGCCGCACGACTTTGCCCGATACCTTCAGCGCCTCCGTCAGCTCGACCGATCGCTCGACCGGATAGAGCCAGTCGGACGTGAATGACAAAATCAAGAACCGGGCGCGGACCGGCCGCAGCCGCGCGGCCAGGGTTGGGCTTTTTGAGCCTTTGGTCAAATCGAAATAATCGATGGCTTTTGTGATATGGAGATAACTGTTGGCGTCAAACCGCTTGACAAAAACTTCCCCCTGATGCCGCAGATAGGTTTCCACCTGAAATTCCGGTATGAACCGGTAGGCCAGTTGAGACCCGCCGCCGTTTCTGAGCCTCCGGCCGAACTTATCCCACATGGTCCGGTCGCTCAGATAGGATATGTGTCCGATCATCCGCGCAACGCTGAGGCCCCCCTCCGGCACGGGGCCGCCGTAGTAATCCCCCCCATTCCAGCGCGAATCGCTCATGATCGCCCGCCGGCCGACTTCCTGAAGCGCAATGTTTTGGGGAGATTGGTATGCGGCGGTCGCTATGGGAATGACGCATCGGACGGATCGGGGAAATTCTATGGCCCATTGAAGCGCCATCATGCCGCCCATGGAACTGCCGGTTACGGCAAGAAGATTCCTGATTCGCAGATGATCGATCAGCGCCTTCTGCGCGCGGATCATGTCCCTCAGAGTGACAACCGGAAATGTTCCGCCGTAGGGCGCGCCGGTTGCGGGATTGACGCTGGCCGGGCCTGTGGATCCCCGGCATCCGCCAATGACATTGGCGCAGATGACAAAGACCCTCTCGGTGTCGAACGCTTTCCCGGGCCCGATCATGTTGTCCCACCAGCCGGGCTTGTCGTCATCCGGCCCGTGCCGGCCGGCCGCGTGATGGTCGCCGGAGAGGGCGTGAAACACGAGGACCGCGTTATCGCGTGCCCGGTTGATTTTTCCGTACGTCTCGTAGACCTGGGTGATGGGTCCCAGTTTTCTGCCGGAATCAAGCCGCAGGAGGTTTGGCGCCCGATGGGTGACGAGTGATTTTGGAGAGACAAGCCCGACCGCGCCGTCCGCTCCGACGGCCAGATCCTGATCCTGCATGGGGAAGATGATCTCCTGAAGTCAATCAGCCGGCGGTCGGAATCGAACCGACGACCTACTCATTACAAGTGAGTTGCTCTACCGACTGAGCTACGCCGGCATCCGGGTCGCTGGATATCCCTGTCACGGCCGGCACGGGATCGTCAAATGGCAGTGACAGGCTCCGGCTCGGGTTCCGGCTGACTGGGCGCCTGCTCGCCGGAGGCCGACGCCGCCGTTTTTTCGATGCCGAACCGTCCGAGGATTTTTTCGGAATCCGCCGCCGGTGTCGTAATCTGCGAACGATAAGGTTTCAGTCCGGTTCCTGCCGGAATCAGATGTCCGATGATCACGTTTTCTTTCAAACCCCGCAGGCGGTCCACGGAACCGTTGGTAGCCGCGTCGGTAAGCACCCGCCGGGTCTCCTGGAACGACGCGGCGGAGATGAAACTGTCGGTCTCCAGCGCGACCTTGGTGATGCCGAGCAAAACGGGCGTGAAGGACGCCGGTTTCTTCCCCTGCCGGATCAGCTGCTCGTTGGCTTCCTTCAGCACAAACCGGTCAATCAGGCTCCCGATGGAAAACTCCGAGTCTCCCTGATCCTTGATCTCGACTTTGCGCAGCATCTGCCGGACGATGATCTCAATGTGCTTGTCGTTGATGTCAACCCCCTGCCGGCGGTACACCTCCTGAACCTCGTTCACCAGATACAGCATCAGGCCTTTCAAGTCCTTGACGTTTAATATGTCGTGCGGATTGACGGGCCCGTCGGTCAAAGGCTCGCCCTGTTTGACCAGATCCGATTCCCGGACCTTGAGGTACCGGCCCATGGGAATGTCGTACTCTTTTTTCACACCGGTTTCCGTGTTGGTGACGACAACCTTGCGGTACCCCGCCTTCACCTTTTTTGTTTCGAATGACACAACCCCATCGATGTGAGAAATAAACGCGTCCCGCGCGGTCTTACCCCGCGCTTCAAACAATTCCTCCACGCGCGGGAGGCCTCCCGTGATGTCCTTGGTCTTGGACAACTCGCGCGGAATTTTTGCCAGGACGTCCCCCGCGCGAATTTTCTGCTTGTCCGAAACCGCGATGATACAGCCATAGGGCAGATCATAGACAACCGCGTTTTTACGTTCCGGAGTCTCGATGACCACCCGGGGCTGCATCTGCTTTTCACGGTCCTCGATAATCTCGTTTCGCATGAGCCCCGTCGACTCGTCAACGATGACTTTCGACGTTCGACCCTCCAGCACGTCCTCGAGCCTCGCCGAGCCGCCGAATTCGGTCAGAATGGTGTCGTTGTACGGATCGAATTCGGCGATAATGCTGCCGGCGGGCGCGATCGATTCCTTGGTCACCCGCAGTCTCGTTCCGATCTTGACCCCGTAATACTGCTCCGCGCCCAGGACCATGATTTTCCCTTCGCGAAGATAAACCACTCCGTCTTCCGGCGAGCGGATTTCATCTCCCTTGCCGCCGTTCGAAATGCCGATGACGTCTCCCCGTTTTACCCAGAGCCCGTCAAACGCCTTGGGTTTGACTTCCCGGGTGTCGAGCGAGGATTTGATTTTTCGAATCGCCAGCAGCCCGTCCCGGCTGACGATCTGGTGCTCCTCCTTGCCTTCCTTCCAGGCAATGGTCCGTTCCGGAAATTCGGTGATGAGAACATCGTAGGTGAGAATCAATTCGTTGGTCGATCCACCCGTCGCAACGCCGCCGATGTGAAAGGTCCTCATGGTCAACTGCTTCCCGGGCTCGCCAATCGATTGGGCCGCGATCACGCCGCCCGGCTCGCCGA